>CAYYBI010000245.1:0-6705 GCA_964469835.1 uncultured Rhodospirillaceae bacterium | reverse complement strand
GGCAGGTAGGAACCCGCGGACATGCCCGTGGCGTGACCGCACAACAAGACCGGACCGGGCCCGGACCGCTTCAGTCGATAGACGGAAAGATCGAGACCGCCGGCGGCCGGTACAAAAAACCGCTCCGCCTGTGCTTCGGGGATGGACCGATGCGGCGTCGTGCCGCGGGACACGCTATGCGGCTCTGATGGACGCGGCGCGGGCGTCGCGGCGTTCCATGCGCGCGCGGCAGGCAGCCTGGAAGGCCGTGAACATTTCGTCCGAAAGCGGCGCTTCGAACGGTACCGGGTGTTCCGGGTGCCACTGCACGCCAAGAACGAAATCCTTGGCGCCGGGGATGCTGACCGCTTCAATCACGCCGTCGTCGCTGATCGCCTCGATGAACAGGCCATCCGCCGGACGGTCGATCGCCTGCGCGTGCAGGGAATTGACCATCACGTCGCCGCCGCCGCCATTGAGTTTTTCGAGCAGGCCGCCCGGCTGCAGCGTAATCGGGTGACGCACCCGGAGCCGCTGATCGGGCGTTAGCGACCGGTTCATGCGATGTTCGTTCTTGCCGGGCAGTTCGTGGACGTTCTGGTGGAGCGTTCCGCCGAGCGCCACATTCAGCTCCTGAATGCCCCGGCACACCGCGAACAGCGGCACGCCGTGCTCGACCGCTAGCCGGATGAGCGGCAGTGTCGTGGCGTCGCGGTCCGGGTCGTGCTGGGTACCCTTACGGCTCGATTCGCCATCATACAGGTGCGGCTCCACGTTTGATCCCGCGCCGGTCAGGAACAATCCGTCGAGACGGTCCAACAATGTCTTGAAGCAGGCGACCTCGCCCATCGCCGGAACCAGCAGCGGCAGGCATCCCGCACCGTCGACCAGGCTCGAGATATATTTCGCGCCGACGCGGTGGCTCGGGCGGCCGTCAATCAGGACGGCGCAGGCGGGGACGCCGACAATGGGACAAGGTTGTTTACTCATGCATCAAAAATGGCATTGCGCCAAAGCGGCGGCAACCCCCTTTTCGGGTGATTTCAGCTATTCCGGAGTCGTTTTATCCGGCTGCTCGACAAATTTGAACAGTTTGGACGGAAGCTTACCGCCGAACCGCGTGTTCTGCAGGGTTACCTGGGTATGGTTGTCCTGGGCGTCGCGGATCGTCCATTTGCGCAATTCGAGTGGCCGGTCGGAGAAGGTCAGGGTAATTTCACCCAGTTCCGGATTGTCCCGGGTGATCATGCTGATTTGCAGCAGGCCGGCCTCGTTCTGGAAACCGGTGACTTTCAAGCCATCGCTGAAGGAGACGGTTTTTTGGACGAGAAACTGCGCCGGCGTTTTGACCAGCGGCAACACGTTGGTTTCCTTTAATTCCCGGTCGACGTGATAGAACCAAATCCCATTGGCGATCAGCAGGTGCGGGATTGGCGCGTCGTATTCAAAGCGAAATTTTCCCGGCCGGTTTACATAGAGGTCGCCCTGCCATGCCGAGCCGTCCGGATTAACCTGGATAAACCGCGATTGCATGGTGTTGATGCGGTTGAGATAGCCCTCGATTCGCGCGATCGCGCCGGCATCGGTCGCTTGCGGTGGGGGAGGGGGTGCGCCGAGAGCTGCGGGCGCCAGAACGAGAATGGCGAAAGCCAGACCGGCGCGCACAAAGCGCCGCCGGACCGCGTCAATGGCTACGTCAGTGACTGCCGATAAGAATTTCACGTTTTCCGACATGATTGGCGGGGCCGACGACCCCTTCCTTTTCCATTCGCTCGACAATTCGGGCTGCGCGGTTATAGCCGATTTGCAGGTGGCGTTGGATAAAACTTGTCGACGCCTTTTGTTCCTGGGCCACCAGGGCAACGGCGCGATCGTAGAGTTCGTCGCCGGAATCGCCACCGGCCCCGCCGTCCAAGGCGAGGGCCATTTCGCCGTCGTCTTCCGTAATGGCGTCGATATAGATCGGGTCGGCCTGTGATTTCAGGAAGTTTGCGACCTGCTCCACTTCGCCATCGTCGACGAAGGGGCCGTGCACGCGCGTGATCCGTCCGCCGCCGGCCATGTGCAACATGTCGCCCTGGCCGAGCAGCTGTTCAGCGCCCTGTTCGCCGAGAATGGTGCGGCTGTCGATCTTCGAGGTGACCTGGAAGCTGACCCGGGTCGGGAAGTTCGCCTTGATGGTGCCGGTGATGACATCGACCGACGGGCGTTGTGTCGCCATGATCAAATGAATTCCGGCGGCGCGCGCCATTTGCGCCAGACGCTGGATCGACGCCTCGATGTCCTTGCCGGCGACCAGCATGAGGTCGGCCATTTCATCCACCACCACGACGATATAGGGCAGCGGCACCAGGTCGAGTGGCTGTTCCTCAATGATCGGCTTGCCGGACTCCGCGTCGAATCCGGTCTGTACCTTGCGGATAATTTCCTCATCCTTGCGCGCGGCCTCGGCGATGCGCCGGTTGTACCCTTCGATGTTGCGGACCCCCAGCTTGGACATCGACTGGTACCGCTCTTCCATCTCGCGCACGGTCCATTTCAACGCCACCACCGCTTTGCGCGGGTCGGTGACCACCGGCGCGATCAGGTGGGGAATGTCGTCATAGACCGACAGTTCGAGCATCTTTGGGTCGATCAGGATGAGTTTGCAGGCGTCCGGGCTGTGCCGGTACAGCAGCGACAGGATCATCGCATTGAGGCCGACCGACTTGCCCGATCCGGTGGTGCCGGCGATCAGCAGATGCGGCATGCGCGCCAGATCGGTGATGACCGCGCCGCCGCCGATATCCTTGCCGAGCACCAGCGGCAGTTTTCCGGCCGCCTTTTCATAATCGCGCGACGCCAGAAGCTCGCGCAGATAGACGGTTTCCCGGCGCTGGTTCGGCAATTCGATGCCGATGACATTGCGGCCCGGAATCACGGCGATACGAACCGAGACCGAGCTCATCGAGCGGGCGATATCGTCTGACAGACCGATTACCCGGCTGGTCTTGGTGCCCGGCGCGGGCTCCAATTCGTACAATGTGACAACCGGTCCCGGGCGCACCTTGACGACCTCGCCGCGCACGCCGAAATCCTCGAGCACGCCTTCCAGCAGCCGGGCGTTTTGATGCAGCGCTTCTTCGTTGATGGCGCGCGCGTCGGCCAGAACTTCCGGCACTTCTTCGAGCAACTCCAGCGGCGGCAGGTCGATGCCGGAATCGGTGCGGGGCAAATCCAGTTTGCGCTGGCGCGCCGCGACCGCCCGTTTGCTCGGTTTGGTTCGCGTGCCGGGCGTCTCCACCAGATCGTCCATGCGCCGTTCGGGCTGGCGCACCGCCACCCTTTCCGCGGGCGGGTCGGCTTTGGGGGTGAGCAGCGGTTCCTTGCGTTTGGGCCGCTTGGTATTGACCGCCTTCGCCTTTTTCGGGCGGGGACGGAGAAATTGGAATGGCCATCGCACGGTTCGGCCGACGGCGCCGGCGGCGCCGTTCAGGATCATCCCGGCACGCTGCCATTCCTCGGTGCTGTAGCCCAGGACGTAATACGTCAGCACGCCGGTCGCGCCCCCCAGAATCGCGAACACCCAGACGCCATCGACCGCAAGACGCACCAGCGAGAACCCTTCGATCAATCGGGACAACAAAAGTTTACCGATGAAGCCGCCCATGCCGGAATCGAGTGGCCATGCGCGCGGACGGTCGAGCGCCGCAACCGCGACTGCCGCGGTGAGCAGGGCAAGCGGCAACAGGGCAAGGCGCAGCAGCGGTACCGGAATTGTGTGCCGGCGCAGCAGCCGGACACCCCAGGCGCCTAGAACCGGAACGATCAAAGCACTGGCGAGACCCAGCGTCTGCAGCAGCATGTCGCTCACCATGGCGCCGAGCGGCCCCATCAGATTGGCGACGTGGCGGGTGCTTGCAGTGTTGAAGGAGGGATCCGACGGGCGATACGTTACCAGTGCAAGGAACAGCGCCACGGCCGACAAAAACAGCGCGAGCCCCAACAGTTCGACCGCCCTGCGACGCAGGAACTCGGCCGCGCCGGGCGGTAAAAATGCTGTTTTTCGGCTTGCCGTCGCCATGTATTTCCTCGCTCGATCCGTCAGCCGCCGAATGCCATGGCGGTCGGTGTAAAGCCGGCATGACGCAACGGCGCAAACTCTATGTAGGGAGCGCCCGGCGCTTTGCCAGTGCAATTATCGGGTTGCGTTCTGTCGCTATGCGCCGCCGGAGATTTTCGGAACAGCGCGTGCGACCGCCAAATCGAGTTGGCGCCAAGTCGATTGGAGCAAGATTTCAGCATTGGACGATTCGGCAACCGAATTGCGACAAGTATAGAGTCTGAATTTTTAAGAAACCCCGCGGAAGTCTAGCGATGCATTTGATATTATTCAAGCATGAACCGCTAGGTTATTTTTAAAACGCGGGCAGTATTTCGAAATTGTTGTTGCAAATTTGCGGCGAGACTTTCAAAGAAAAATCCGAAAGGCGATGCCTTCCGGGTGTCTAGTAAGGGCGACGGGGCCTGCCGATCGGGCGGCCGGTCCCGTCGCCGGTGTTGTCGGATGCTATGTTTATATTGTTTGCGACCCGGACCCGAATTCCGGATAGGCCTCCATGCCAAGCTCGGCTTTGTCGAGACCGATGACTTCGGCTTCTTCGTCGGTTCGGATACCCACCGTCATTTTGAGAACCATCCAAACGACCGCGCTGGTGACGAAGACGAAGCCGCCGATGGCGCAGATGCCGATGAGCTGGGTCACGATCGATCCGCTGCCGAAGATGCCGACACAGAGCGTGCCCCAGATGCCGGCCACCAGATGCGCCGAAAGGGCGCCGACCACATCGTCGATCTTCAGCTTGTCGAGCAGCGGCACTGCGAACACAACGAGCGCGCCGCCGACACCGCCGACAACCAGCGCGAGCGCCGGGTTTTGCAGATCCGGTCCCGCGGTGATCGAGACCAGCCCGGCGATGGCGCCGTTGAGGCACATCGTCAGGTCGATCTTCTTGTACAGCAGTTGGGTAAGGCCCATGACTACGAGGACGCCGGCTGCGGCGGCCAGGTTGGTGTTGACATAGACGATGGACATTGCCGTCGCGTCGAGCGCACTGCCAAGGGCGAGCTGCGAGCCGCCGTTGAAGCCGAACCATCCGAACCACAGGATGAAGGTGCCCAGGGTCGCCAGCGGCAGGTTTGCGCCGGGCAGCGGATTGACGCTGCCGTTCGCGCCGTATTTACCCTTGCGCGCACCGAGGATGATGGCGCCGGAAAGTGCGGCCCAGCCGCCAGTCGAATGCACCAGCGTCGATCCGGCAAAATCCGTGAAGCCCATCGCATCGAGCCAACCCTTGCCCCATACCCAGGAGCCCTGAATCGGATAGATAACGCCGCTCAAGACCACCACGAAAATCAGGAACGGCCATACCTTGATCCGTTCGGCCAGGGTGCCCGACACGATCGAAGCGGCGGTGGCGACGAAGACCATCTGGAAGAACCAGTCGGACATTACCGAGTAGCCGTTCGCGTCAATCACCTTCTTGGCCATTTCCGGCGTCGCCTTGTCGGCGGCGCTGATCAGCGCCAGCTCGTCCGCCGACGGGTTGTAGAACAGCGTCAATTTGCCAATCACCCCGCCGCCCACGTCGGTATACATGAGGCTATAGCCGATCAGGTAGAACATGATGCCGGCGAGAGAGTAGAGGGCGATATTCTTGAGACAGATCGCCGCGGTGTTCTTGGTCCGCACCAGGCCCGATTCCAGCATCGCAAAGCCGGCCGCCATCCACATCACCAGAAAGCCGTGCACGAGAAATGAGAACGTGTTGAAGATGTACTTGGTTTCGTCGCTTACTGCGGCGTGCGCTTCGCCGATTGCGGCGGACAGGCCGAGAAAGGTGAGCGCACATAGCGCTACCCGATTGATCCACTTTTTCACTTGTCTGGTCTCCCCTGAATTAAATGGCGTCGCCATCGGTCTCGCCGGTGCGAATACGCACCGCCTTGGTGATGTCGAGAACGAAGATCTTGCCGTCGCCGATCCGTTCGGTGTTGGCCGCCGCCTGAATCGTTTCGACGACCGTTTCGGCCGTCTCGTCGGTAACGGCGATTTCGATCTTTACCTTGGGCAGGAAACTCACGGCGTATTCGGCGCCCCGATAGACTTCGGTCTGCCCCTTTTGCCGGCCGAAGCCTTTGACTTCGCTGACCGTGAGTCCCTCGACGCCGAGTGCGGTCAATGCCTCGCGCACTTCGTCGAGCTTGAATGGTTTGATGATTGCCATGACCAGCTTCATTGGTTTTATCCTTTCGCTCGTCGTTTAAATGGCGCGCCGCATCGGTCGTAGAGCGCCGATGCGGCAGGTTCTCCCTTCCAATATCAAGAACCGTGCCGCCCGGCAGGTCGCAATTACATTGTTATTTTGCAAATAGTTAGTGATATTTCGTGGCGCCAGCCGAATTCCGGGCCCAGGGAAATGCTGAAAAAATCGGCAATATGACGGAATTGCATATTTTTT
The DNA here is from genome assembly GCA_964469835.1 of uncultured Rhodospirillaceae bacterium. Lineage (GTDB taxonomy): Bacteria > Pseudomonadota > Alphaproteobacteria > UBA8366 > UBA8366 > JAOTYV01. The sequence continues at coordinate 226 of CAYYBI010000245.1, read as the reverse complement.
AATCAGTGCGGCGTCGGCGTTCCCGGCGCCACGCGGCATTTTGACGGCTGGACAGCGCCATCCGACCCGGCGATGGTGAGGCATGGCGGGGAACACACCCACAAGACCCACCGTAGCGACGACCGACCGATCGTCGGCGGAAGAATTCGAGTTGTTGATCGTCGGCGGCGGTCTGACCGGCATGACGCTGGCCTGCGCCCTGGCGGAGGTGGGCCTGCGGATCGCC
>CAYYBI010000244.1:0-11133 GCA_964469835.1 uncultured Rhodospirillaceae bacterium | reverse complement strand
GCCTCCTGTGGCACATCTTCGAGAATGGCTGGGAGGATCGCGAGTTCATCCGCCAGCGCGTCTGGGGCATGGATCAGATCCGCGCCGAGGTCGCCAAATGGACTCCGGAGGAAACCGAGCGGGTCACCGGCGTTCCGGGCTCGCAGCTGCGCCGGGTCGCGCGGACGATGGCGAACAACCGCCCCGCCACAGTGATCTGGTGCATGGGCGGGACCCAGCACACCAACGGCAACAACAACACCCGCGCCTACTGCATCCTGCAGCTGGCGCTGGGCAATATGGGCGTGGCCGGCGGCGGCACCAACATCTTCCGCGGCCATGACAACGTCCAGGGCGCCACCGATTTCGGCGTGCTGTCGCATACCCTGCCGGGTTACTACGGGCTGAAGACCGGTTCGTGGAAACATTGGGCGCGGGTCTGGGACGTCGATTACGACTTCCTGCTCAAGCGCTTCAAATCCAAGAAGCTGATGGAGAGCAAGGGCATCCCGGTATCGCGCTGGGTCGACGGCGTGCTGGAAGCCAAGGAAAGCATCGATCAGCCCGACAATCTGCGGGCGATGGTGTTCTGGGGCCATGCGCCGAACTCACAGACACGCGGCCTCGACATGAAGAAGGCCTTCGAGAAGCTCGACTTGCTGGTTGTGGTCGATCCCTACCCCACCGTGTCCGCGGTGATGCATGACAGGACCGACAACACCTACCTGCTGCCGGCGGCGACGCAGTTCGAGACATACGGCTCGGTCACCGCGTCCAACCGGTCGCTGCAATGGCGAGAAAAGGTCGTCGAACCGCTGTTCGAGTCGAAGACCGATCACGAAATCATGTATCTGTTCGCCAAGAAGTTCGGCTTCGAAAAGGAGATGTTCAAGCACATCAAGGTGAATGGCACCGAGCCATTGGTCGAAGACATCACCCGCGAATTCAACAAGGGTATGTGGACGATCGGCTATACCGGCCAGTCGCCGGAACGGCTGCGGATGCACATGGCAAACCAGCATACCTTCGACAAGACCACCTTGCGCGCCAATGGCGGTCCGGCCGATGGCGAATATTACGGCCTGCCATGGCCGGCCTGGGGCACCGCGGAGATGAAGCATCCGGGCACGCCGAACCTGTACGACACGTCCAAACCGGTGGCAGAGGGCGGACTGTGTTTCCGTGCCCGTTTCGGCACGCAACGCAACGGCCAGAACCTGCTGGCGGAGGGCTCCTATCCGGTCGGATCGGAGATCAAGGACGGTTATCCCGAGTTCACGATGGCGATGCTCAAGAAACTCGGTTGGGACAAAGACCTCACCGACGGCGAGCGCAAGACCGTCGACGCGGTCGCCGGTGACAAGACCAACTGGAAGACCGACCTTTCCGGCGGCATCCAGCGGGTTGCCATCAAGCACGGGTGCGCACCGTTCGGGAACGCCAAGGCGCGGGCCGTGGTCTGGACCTTCCCGGATCCGGTGCCGATCCATCGCGAACCCCTGTATACGCCGCGGCGCGATCTGGTGGCCGATTATCCAACCTACAAGGATAAGCAGGCCTATCGCCTCCCGACCAAGTACGAGAGCATCCAGAAGGTGGATCATTCGAAAAATTACCCGATTATCCTCACTTCCGGACGGCTCGTTGAGTATGAGGGCGGCGGCGACGAAAGCCGGTCGAACCCCTGGCTTGCCGAGTTGCAGCAGGACATGTTCGTCGAGGTCAACCCGTTCGACGCCAACTCCGGCGGTCTCCGGGACGGGCAGATGGTCTGGGTGCACACGCCCGAAGGCGCGAAGATCAAGGTCATGGCCATGGTCACGGAACGCGTCGGACGCGGCGTCGCCTTCCTGCCCTTCCATTTCGGCGGGCACTTCCAAGGGAAGGACTTGCGTTCCAAATATCCTGAAGGAGCCGACCCGTACGTCCTGGGCGAAGCCGCCAATACGGCAATGACCTATGGCTATGACTCGGTCACGCAAATGCAGGAAAGCAAGGTCACCCTTTGCCGCCTCGAGAAAGCATAAGGAGCCCTTAACATGGCACGAATGAAATTCCTCTGCGACGCCGAGCGCTGCATCGAGTGCAACGCGTGCGTCACCGCGTGTAAGAACGAGAACGAGGTGCCGTGGGGCGTAAACCGCCGCAGGGTGGTTACGATCAATGACGGCAAACCAGGCGAGCGGTCGATCTCGGTCGCCTGCATGCACTGCTCGGACGCGCCCTGCATGGCGGTCTGCCCGGTCGATTGCTTCTACCAGACCGACCAGGGCGTGGTGCTGCATTCCAAGGACCTGTGCATTGGCTGCGGCTATTGCTTCTACGCCTGCCCATTCGGTGCGCCGCAATATCCACAGGCCGGCAATTACGGCAGCCGGGGCAAGATGGACAAGTGCACCTTCTGCGCCGGCGGACCGGAAGAAAATAACAGCGACGCGGAATTCCAAAAATATGGACGCAACCGTATTGCGGAAGGCAAGTTGCCGCTATGCGCGGAGATGTGTTCTACCAAGGCCCTGCTGGGCGGCGACGGTGACACGATCTCCAACATTTATCGCGAACGCGTGGTCGCGCGCGGCTTCGGCTCCGGTGCATGGGGTTGGGGTACGGCGTATCAGGCCAAAGGCCGGGGTTCCTGACCCGAGGAGCAGGACAGAGGGGATGGCCGCAACGCCGTCCCCTCGCCTCTCACGCGGCCCGCGGCGGGCAATTGATGCCGCGCTATGATTAGAGGCGCAGCCGGCCGCATTCCCGCCGCCCAACCCGCATCTGACGATTTTGCGAAAGAGCATGGAATGCGTTTGAGACGAACCTCACGAAAATTAATCGCTGTCTGTCTTGCCGCATTTGGCCTGTTGATCCTCCAAGGGTGCCAGGAATCGGAACAGGGGCGCAGATTGTCTTATGAAAAAGGCACCTATCTGGGCAAACCGGACACGAAGCTCACCCCATCTCAGGTGGACGCCCTAAAGTACCGCGCCAAGACAATTCAAGGTAACTGACGGAGGAGCATGGATCATGACGGCATGGCTCAAAAAATCGGTTTCCATCGCCCTCTTCGCAGCGGCTGCCCTTATCGCCGCGACCGCTTTGTCCGGATCGTTCTATCTGGATAATCCGGCATCGGCGCAAAGCTCGGGAAAGGTCCCTGGCAAGTCACTCGGTAATTCCAGCGACGCCGAATTATGGCGGGCAATTCGAAAAGGCAAGCAAGGCAACGTCTCAATCCAAGACAAAAAAGCCGGGGTGATGATCCAGTCCGAGGGCGAAAGCTGGCGGTCGATCCGCAATGGCCCATTGGCGACCTATGGCGCCTGGTCGGTGATCGGGATCATCGCGCTGCTCGCCTTGTTCTTTACTTTCCGCGGCCGGATCCGCGTCGACGCCGGTTTGAGCGGACAGACGGTGGAACGCTTCAACGCCACCGAACGGTTTGCGCATTGGCTGGTGGCGAATTCGTTTATCGTGCTCGCCCTGACCGGCCTCAACCTCCTCTATGGCCGGTATGTGTTGAAACCCTTTCTCGGACCGGAATTATTTTCGACGCTGACGCAGCTCGGCAAATATGCCCACAACTATGTCGCCTTCGCCTTTATTCTGGGGCTGGTGATGATCCTGGTGCTGTGGATCAAGGACAACATCCCGAACAAGCAAGACCTGACCTGGCTCGCCAAGGGCGGCGGATTGTTCACCAGCGGAAGCCATCCGCCGGCGAAACGTTTCAACGCGGGCCAAAAAATCGTTTTTTGGGTGGTGCTGTTGGGGGGATTCTCGATCAGCCTTTCCGGAATTGCCCTGCTGTTTCCCTTCAAACTGGAGATTTTCGCCGGAACCTTCGCAATCCTGAACATCTTCGGCTTCGGCCTCCCGACCGAACTGACGCCGATGCAGGAGATGCAGTACTCCCAGATATGGCACTCTATCGTCGCATTCGGCCTGATCGTGCTGATTATCGCCCATATCTACATCGCCACGATCGGCATGGAAGGCGCCTATGACGCTATGGGCACGGGCCAGGTCGACCGAAATTGGGCCAAGGAACATCACCGGCTTTGGGTTGAAGGTGAAGAACCGCCCGGCGCCCCCGGAGACGACTGACCGGTTACCGGGTCAGCGCTTCCTGCCGGCATTGGTCACAAGCACCATGGAGACCCACACAAATGGCGATTAAATGCGGCTTTCGACAGATTGTGGCATCCGTTGCCTGCACCCTCTTTCTCATCTTATCCACCGGCTTGCCCGCGCATGCCGTCAATGCGCGCGACAAAGCGCTCGCTGAGCGGATCGCCAAAACCTATGGCGTCACGGTGTTGAAGATCAGCAACGCTGAACAAGACGGCTCGCAGGTTCTATTGGTCACGGTGATGAACCCGGGCGGAGACTTCAACGAAGCCTTTCAGGTGACCAACCTCGTTGTCGACCGACAGACCGGGCGGCTGGTCTCGCAATTCCGGCACACCCCAACCGGCCATCGCCACGCCGCCCCAATAGCAAGGACCGTTACGGAAACATCAGGCCGTGCGCGCCGCCACTGAACCGCGTAATCACGTTAGGGTAAGGTTTTCTCAATCCACCATGGCTAGCCTGGGACACCGGTGAAGAACGATCGGAGAAATCGGTGATTTCCATGAGCATCGGGCGAGCGCGGATTCGTCGAATTTCGGGCTGGGCCGCCATCGCATTCCTAATTGCGGCACTGCCAGGACCGGCGAAAGCGACCGAAAGCAACGGCCATGGCGGCGCGGTCAAGAGCGTTGCCATTGCGCCCGACGGCGGTCGCGCCATTACCGCCGGATTCGACTACAGCCTGATCGTCTGGAATTTGTCCGACAGATCCGTCCTGCGGCGCATGATCGGTCACGACGCGCCGGTGAATTCGGTGGTCGTTCTGCCGAACGGCGACCAAGCACTCTCCGGCAGCGACGATGGGACTTTGATCCTTTGGGATATCGCGCACGGTCGGCTGCTTCACCGCTTCCAAGGACATGCGGGAAAAGTCGCCGCCGTCGCCGTCTCCTCCGACGGGCAATTTGCGTTGTCCGGCGGCTGGGACCGTACCGTCCGTCTCTGGGACCTGCAAAACCGGAAACAGATCCGCGTCCTGAATGGACATCAGAGCAATGTGAACACGGTCGCCTTTTCCAATACCGGAAACGAAATCATCAGCGGCAGCTACGACGGTACACTGCGGACCTGGCGGCGGCGCGACGGCATACAGCAATCGGTCATGGCCGGGCACGGTTTCGGTGTGAACTGGATTGCCGTGGCCAGCAAGAACCACCTCGCCGCCTCCGCCTCGATCGACAAGTCCGTGCGGATCTGGGATATGCGAAGCGGCGAGGAACGCCAGGTGCTGCTCGGCCAGGACGGGCCGGTCTTCGCGGTCGCAATCTCGCCGGACAGCCGGCATGTGGTTTCCGGCGGGCGCGACGGCAGGATCGGCATTTGGGAGCTCGGCGGCGAACGGACCCATCGCTTTCTGACGGGCCATGAGGGAATTGTCTGGTCGATCGCCTTCACGCCCGATGGCAACCGTTTTCTCACCGCCGGCGCGGACGGAGTGATCCGCATTTGGGAGCTGCATTCGGGCCGCCAACTGGGCATGCTCGGCACCACCGACCGGACGCCCGCGCCCGTTGCCGCAAATGATAATGGCCGCGGTGCCAAACTGTTTCGTAAATGCGCCGCCTGCCACACACTCGAGCGGGAGGGCGCGTTTAAGGCCGGACCGACCCTGTATGGCCTGTTTGGCCGCCGCGCGGGTACCGTTTCGGGGTATCCCTATTCCGATGCGCTAAAACACGCCAAGATCGTCTGGACCGAGCAAACCGTCGACGCCTTGTTTTCGGTCGGTCCGGAAACGCTAACGCCCGGCTCGAAAATGCCGCTTCAACGCATGCCCAACGCGAAGGACCGGTCCGACCTTATCCAGTACTTGAAGCAGGTCACCGCAAAGGACGCATCGCGATAGAACTGAATGCGGGCGCATGATACGCTTTTGGAGTGAAACAAGATGCTTTGGGGGATGACGTGAAGGCATATGTGATGAGTGTTTTGGCGCTGGTGATCGTAAGCGCCGTCGCCGGCGCGATTTTGTCCAGCACCAATCCGTCCGTGGCGGAACGCAGCCAATCGCAACACGGCGCGACGCGCCTCTAGATCATACAGCGATAGCGCTACATCTATCGCGGCCGATCGTCGGTCTCGAAGAGTACCCGCCCGCCGGATCGGTCGAATGACCGCGGAACCGGCGGCAATTCCAAGATTTTTTCGCAGACCGCCTCCAACGTAGCGCCGATGCTTCTCCCAGCAAAATACGCGATTCATTTTCCGTAAGACCGCCAAACTCGCATTAAAATCGGGGATCGAACCGCCACGCGTGCAAATGCAGCGCCAGACAATTTCCCTTGGCCGCAATGTCGCGGAATGAACCCGTCCGCGCCAGCGCGACTTCGGGATGAATAAACAGTGTCGACGGGCAGTCATATTCCACGGCGAGTTCGACAAATGCGCGTGTCCATGCATCGCCGGTATCATAATCCGGCGGGCCGCTTGCCGATGCATGGGTCGCTGATGTCGGCAGTTCGACATCCATGGTGACGACGACGTTGATCTCTTGCATTCCGACGCCCCTCTTCGGTCCCGTCGCTATGATACGGCCGGGTTTCGCGCCTCGGCGCGCTTGCTGCAAGACCGCACATTGCTGTACCCATTTAACGCGACATAATTACCAAGAGCGACAGGATTCTTGGCCGGAAGACAGCCCAAACAGTGGAGAGCACCATGACCGACCGATACGCAAAATACACAAAACTCGAATTCGATCGCCCGTCCGACCGGGTGTTGCGGATCACCCTAAACAATCCAAAGACCTACAATTCGTTGGATGCGGTCGGCCACAACGAATTCACCTATATCTGGCGCGACATCGACGATGATGATGAAATCAACGCCGTCATTCTGACCGGTAAGGGCAAGGCGTTCTCCTCCGGCGGCGACTTCGGGATGATCGAGGACAACATGAACAACGAGAAGGCGCGCCTTCAAGCCTGGAAGGAAGCGCGTGATCTTGTCTACAACATCATCAATTGCAACAAGCCGATCGTCTCGGCGATCAACGGCGTCGCCGTCGGCGCAGGTCTGGTCGCGGCATTGCTCGCCGATATTTCCATCGCCGGCAAGTCCGCCCGCATCGTCGACGGCCATACACGACTCGGCGTCGCGGCCGGCGATTGCGCCGTCATTAACTGGCCCCTGCTGTGCGGCATGGCGAAAGCCAAATACCTGCTGCTGCTGTGCGAGCCGGTCGATGGCGAGGCAGCGGAGAAATACGGCCTCGTGTCGCTCTGCGTCGAGGATGCGGAACTGCAGGACAAGGCTGTGGAAGTCGCCGCCCGGCTCGCCGCCGGCGCGCCAAGCGCGATCCGCTGGACCAAATACGCGCTCAACAACTGGTACCGCATGATGGGACCGTCCTACGACGCGTCCACTGCGCTGGAAATGCTGGGATTTGCCGGGTCCGAGGTCCGCGAAGGTCTGGCGTCGCATCTGGAGAAGCGTCCGCCGGTCTTCGACCCGGAGTCACCGATCTGACCTGAGCGTTTTCGGCCGGTCGCGGGACACAGTCTTTGAACAGGGCGCGATCAAATCGCTCGATCGCCTCCGTTCAGATGTCGAGGCCTTGCTGATAAGCCTGCGAATCGCCGGTGAACAAGCGCCCAAAATAGAAGTTGTAATTGTGTTGCTGCTTGAAATGTTTGTAGGAGCGCACTCCGAAAGTTTGTGGTCCCTCGGCATAATTAAATACGTTGATGGCCCGTTCGTCGGCCAGGGCCGCAACCGAGTGACGCCGCAGGACATTCCGTCGCGTGACTTCGGGCAAGGTCGCGATCTGCGCCACATAGGCGATGTATTCATGCACCGCGCCGGGGATTTCCATTACGGAAAAATGGATGTCGGCAAGGGCATGCGCCACTTCGTGCACGATGATACTCTCGTGCAAGGCTGCGTTGAGCCGAACGCCGAAAATCTGATCCTGGGTCTTCAAGCGCTGATGGCTCTCATAGGATATGACCTCGATGTATCCCAGCGCCGGATCGCATTGACCATAGGCCTCCCCGGCAAAACCCCGCTCCAGTTGAACCGACTCCTTCATTGAGATCATCATCGGCGTTTCCGTCATGAAGCCGAGTTCCCGGAAGAACCCAATTGTCTTCGCCGTCGCGTTGCAGGCCATGACATAGTCGCGATGATCGTCATAGACGATAACGGTTGCGGAACCGGGACATTCACGGGTCTCCGCCTGGACCGGCATCCCAAATAATATGATCGGCAATACCAAGCCGAGCACAAAGCGCATCGTCAACACCCTCCCCACTAAAGGTGCCTACCGCATGCGCTTACACCCAATGTTCGGCAATTTCAGGAGGCTGCCGGCCGGGATGTTGTGCGTCGCACCACAATTCTTTCGCGTCGCACAAAGTTAACAAGAATAACTTTATAACCCGTTAATCGAGCGCCCTGACTGCAACCCAGGGTCGTCCGGTCTTAAATTTCAGGAGAATATCGCGGTCAGGCGGCGTCGCCGCCATGCGACGCTGTGGCCGCCCAATCCGTCAATCCACAATAACGCCGGCTTCTCGCGCCCGATCGACCATATAGTCCCGGCCGGCCAGCATATCGTCCAACGTGCCAAATCCATTGGTGTAATGGCCGATGAATCCACTTTCCTCGATACGCTTGAACATGGCGCCGAAATTCAGGGTTCCTTCGCCCGGCCTCATGTGGATTTCATATTCGCCATTGTTGTCGGCCACCCGCACTTCGCCGCAACGGCCCATATCCATGCCGTCGACAAAGCCGTCGATGCCTTCCGGCACGATATGCGCGTGGTTTACCGTGAAAGACCAACGCAAACTCGGGCAGTCGAGGCGGTCGAAGAAATACCGGCATTCTTCGAGGTCATGTGCCAGATAATGCACTTCCGCCAGATCCGGTTCCCAGTTGAGGTTTTCCAGTAACAGCAGCGCATCAGCCTTTTCGGCATATTCCGCCGCGCGTTTCAGACGGTCGAGTGCCGCCTCCATTCGCAATTTCTTGTCCGACGTAAAATGATAGCCTGCATGAACGACGATCCATTCCGCACCCACCCGCCGGGACAAATCAATATAGGCCCGCAGATACGCATCCGCCGCATCCCGCAGAAAAGGGGAAACCTCCGCAATATTGACCGCCGATAATGTGTGCAAGCCGAGATGAATGCCGTGCGCCGCGCACGCGTCGCGGATGGCAGCGCAGGCGGCATCATCGAAACGCTCCATCGCGTTCGGGGCGATATCCATTTGCGCGTCGATATAGTGGACGCCGTTTCGGGCAGCCCACTCGATACCCTCCTCCACCGGCAGCCGCCCACCGATATCGACGCCGATCCGCTCCCTCAACCCCATGTCCGGCCTCCCTGTCGAACCGTCTGTTCGCTTGGCATTGTTATCATCAGCGCCGGGAAACGAGCCCCGTCACTGCGGCCTGCCGAGCCGGTAAACCCGCGTTGCCGTGTCGTGAAAGAGCGCAGCTTTTTCGTCGGCGGAATACTCCGCGGCGAGCCGCTTAAACGCATTCCATACCACCGCGTAACTGCAACTCAGCTTGTCGACCGGGAAGTTCGATTCGAACATGCAACGCTCCACGCCGAACAGTCCCAGCGCGTGGTCGAAATAGCGCCTCGTCGCCGCAAGCAGCTCTTCGCTGGTCGGCGGCTTTGCCTGTTCGTGCCAGCGGTATCCGTTGAAATCCATATTGAGTCCGCCCAGCTTGGCAACCACGTTCGGACAGGACGACAGCTCGGCGAAATCCGTACGCCATTGCGCGAAGACCGCGTCCTGCTTGCGGGCATACGGCCCCACGCCAAGAGGACCGGCAAAGTGATTGACGATGATCGTAGTATCGGGAAAGGCGCGCGCGAGGTCGGTGAGTTCCGGAATCTGCGGGTGATAGCACCAGCCTTCGAAGGTCAGGCCGCGCCGCGCCAATTGCGCGAAGCCTTCGCGAAACCTGTCATCGAGAAAGAGACCCGGCGGTGAATTACTGCGCGCATTGGGAATTTCGTCACTGGCGTCCCATTTGACACCATGGCGAATACCCCGAAACCGCCCGCCACCGGCGGCAATCTGGGCATCCAGTATCGCACCCACCGCCTCGCCCAGCGTTAGATCCGCCGTCCCGATGATGCCCGCGGCAACACGCACGGGACCATATAGGCCGGACGCGCTCATTGCCGCGATGCCGTTGGCGAACTCGGTCTCGCCCACCGCGCGCATCGCCTCGGAACCGTCCGTCTTGTACATCGTGCTGCACTCGATAAACACGGTCGACACGACATTGTGGCCGCTGCTGTTGATATCCTCGAGGATGTCGTCGAGCATATAACGGGGCGCCACCCGCTCATACTTATGGTCCCAGAGGTGATGATGCGGATCACAGATCGGCAGATCGGGTTCGAGTGCCGCCTCCCTCGTCAATGCCAACCAGTTATCGTTCGTCGCCACGTGCCGCATCCTGTCCTTGGTCACCGGCAATTCGGGTTCGCCGGGCGCGAAAGAGCGCCGGACGACCGGTTTATTCTTTCTCGGCCGCGAATTCTTCTTCCAGGGTCCTTTCGAGACGGACAATGTCGTCCGGCACCGGCATGCCCATGGCCCTCAGGCTGCCCGCCATCTGGCGAATTCGAAGATAAATCTCGTGGCGGTCACCCTGCTCGCCTTCCATTTCGTTCAACAACAGTGACAATTCGGCGGTCAGGTCCTTCGCATCCATAGCACGGCTCCAATCGTTTTCAGGCGTCTATATCCTATCCGCAATCACAACCGGCGGCATTCCTTTTGCCGTACACGTCGGGCGGATAGCGGCGCCGCAGACACTTCAGAAATGGCAGACCCGGGAGGACTCAGGCCGCACGATCCTCTGGTGACGGGGGCGGCACCACCGGCGGCCGTCGAATGTTACCCGGTGGAATTTGGATCTCCGGACTCTCATCCGGCTTGGGAGGCAATTGCTCCGGCGGCGGAACCCGAATTTCGCTCTCTGGAATCTTGATGAGCGGTTCCTTCGGCGGTCGTTTTGGCGGTCGTTGCGTCGGATCAGGCATGCTGCGCCACT
>CAYYBI010000243.1:0-24142 GCA_964469835.1 uncultured Rhodospirillaceae bacterium | reverse complement strand
CGGAAGGCTTTTGCCTGCGTCACAGGGTGCCGATAGGGCCCGAAATCAGCGGCACTATAGGCTGGAGGCGGTCCGCTACCTGCCCTGTTGCGTTTTTGCTGCCGATGTTACATCTTGAGGAACTGACGTGCGGTGCCGGCAATGGTGCGGCATGCCGCATAACAAATAAAGTCAATGTTCAGCAGGGAAGGTTCTTTCCAATGAAGTTCACCAAGGTTCTATTGGCCGCTGCTGCGGCTACTACGTTGTCGACCGCGGCTATGGCCGGAACGCTTGACGACGTAAGGAAGAAGGGTTTCCTCCAGTGCGGTGTCTCGACCGGCGTGGCCGGCTTCGCATTCACCGACGACCAAGGCAACTGGCAAGGCTTCGACCCCGCGGTCTGCCAGGCCGTTGCTGCGGCGGTCTTCGGCTACAAGTCGAAGGTCAAGTACACGCCGACCACGGGCAAGACCCGTTTCGAGGCGCTCAAGTCCGGCGAGATCGACATGCTCGCCCGCAACACCACCTGGACCTTCAGCCGCGACAACGACCTGCAGCTGACCTTCATCGGCACCAGCTACTATGACGGCCAGGGCTTCATGATTCCGAAGAAGCTGGGCGTAAAATCCGCCAAGGGCCTGGGGGGCGCGTCGGTGTGCATCCAGACCGGCACCACGACCGAGCTCAACCTCGCCGATTTCTTCAAATCCAACGGCATGAAATACAATCCGGTGCCGATCGAGACCAATGCCGAGGCGCGGGAAAATTACCTTGCCGGCCGCTGCGACGTCTACACCACGGATGCCTCCGGCCTCGCCGCGACGAAGGCAGCCTTCGACAAGCCGGGCGATCATCTGGTCCTGCCGGAAATCATTTCCAAGGAACCGCTCGGCCCCGCCGTGCGGCAGGGTGACGACCAGTGGGCGGACATCGTGCGCTGGACGCTGTTCGCCATGATCACCGCCGAGGAGTTGGGCATCAATTCCAAGAATGTGAAGGATATCGCGGCGAAGGGCTCCAAGAATCCGGAGATCAACCGCTTGCTCGGCAGAGAGCCGTTGCAGGGCCGCGAGGCGCTTGGCCTGTCGAAAGACTGGGCGCTCTTCGTGATCAGCCAGGTCGGCAATTACGGCGAGGTGTTCGAACGCAACCTCGGCCCCAAAACCGCACTCGGCATCGCCCGCGGCGTCAACGCGCTGTGGAGCAACGGCGGCCTAATGTATTCACCGCCGTTCCGCTAGGAAATTTGAACGCCCCGCCGGCACAAACGGCGGGGCGTTCTTCCTTTTGGCCAACCATGCATAGCGGATCATGACGATCTCCGCAGACACACCCGACGCCGCGTCGGGTCTCGCCGCCATCTGGCGCGACGAGCGCTGGCGCGGTATCGCCATTCAGATCTTCGTCATCCTCACCTTTTTCGCCTGCACCTTCTGGCTGATCGGCAATGTGGTCGCCAACTTTGCCAGCCTCAACAAGTCCTTTGGGTTTTCCTTCCTGTGGGAGTTGCCCGCGGGCTACGACATCAATCAAACACTGATCCCGTACAACAATTCCGATACCCACCTGCGGGCCGCTATGGTCGGCCTGATCAACACGGGCGTTGTCGCGGCGATCGGAATCGTTCTGGCAACCCTATTCGGCTTCATCCTCGGCGTGTTGCGCCTGTCGAATAACTGGCTGGCCTCGCGGCTCGCCTATTGGTACATCGAATTCACCCGCAACGTGCCGGTGCTGCTGCATATCCTGTTGTGGCACGGCATCATCATCAACACGCTGCCGCATCCGCGCCAGGCGCTCGCCCTCGGCGACAGCGCCTTTCTCAGCAATCGGGGGTTTTATGTCCCGCGACCGGTGTTCGGAGACACGTTCTGGGTCACCGTGTTGGCCTTTGCGGCAGCAATCGCGGGCGTTGTCGTGCTCAGGCGGTGGGCCAAACAGCGACAAGCCGAAACCGGCCGGCAGACGCCCGTGGGCTGGATCTCCCTGGCAATCATTTTGGGCGTGCCGCTGGCGGCCTTCGCGATAACCGGCGCGCCCTTGTCTTTCGAGTATCCTGTATTCAAGGGCTTCAACTTTCAGGGCGGCCTCTACCTGTTGCCGGAACTGGTGGCGCTGACCTTTGCGCTCAGCATCTACACCTCGGCCTTCATCGCGGAGATCGTGCGCGGCGGTATTTCGGCGGTCCATAAGGGTCAGCACGAAGCTTCCGAATCCCTGGGCCTGCGGCCCGGCAAGATCATGTCATTGGTCATCCTGCCGCAGGCGCTGCGCGTCATCGTTCCACCGCTGACATCGCAATATTTGAATCTGACCAAGAATTCTTCGCTCGCGATCGCCATCGGCTACATGGATCTGGTGGCAACACTCGGCGGCATTACCCTGAACCAGACCGGCCGCGAGATGGAATCGATGATCCTCGTCATGCTGATTTATCTCATGCTGTCCTTGATGATCGCCGCCTTCATGAATTGGTACAACCAGCGCATCAAGTTCGTGGAACGATAGATGGCATCGGTACAACCGACATACCCGCCGGGACAGCATCCCGACCTGCCGCCGCCAAGCGGCACGGTCGGCGTCGTCGGCTGGTTACGGCGGAACCTTTTCTCATCGCCGGCCAACGCGGCGCTGACGCTGATCAGCCTCTGGCTAATTTATGCCTTCGTCGATGCGACCTGGAGCTGGTTCATCGGCGACGCCGTGTTCGACGCAAACAGCCGCGCGGACTGCCGGGAGGTGGGACAGGGCGCCTGCTGGGCCGTAATCACGCGCCGGATCGGCCAGTTCGTCTACGGATTTTATCCGGAAGCGGAGCGCTGGAGGCCTGCGCTGACCTTCGTGCTGATGTTCGCGGCATTGGCGCCGCTTATGTACGACAGGATACCCTGGCGCCGGCACCTGATTTGGTTCTCCCTGGCCTATCCGCTGATCGCCTTTCTGCTTATTTACGGCGGACTGCCCGGTTTGCCGGTGGTCGAAACGAGCGAATATGGCGGTTTCATGCTGACCTTGATCGTCGGCGTTACCGGTATCGTGGCGTCGCTGCCCATCGGCATCCTGCTGGCCCTCGGCCGGCAATCGAAACTTTTGGCGGTGCGGGTGATCTGCGTCTCCTTCATCGAGTTTCTCCGCGGCGTTCCGCTGATCACGCTGCTGTTCGTGGCGTCGACCATGCTGAACTACTTCCTGCCGCCCGGCACCAGCTTCAACCTGCTGGTCCGCGTGCTGATCATGGTGACGCTGTTCTCCTCGGCCTATATCGCCGAGGTGATCCGCGGCGGCATTCAGGCAATCCCGCGCGGCCAGTACGAAGCGGCGTCCGCGCTCGGCCTGAACTACTGGAAGACGACGCGTCTGATTACCCTGCCCCAGGCACTCAAGATTTCCATCCCAGGCATCGTGAACACCTTCATCGGCCTCTACAAAGACACCACCCTCGTGGTGGTCATCGGGCTGCTGGATCCGCTCGGCATCGGCCGGGCGGCGCTCGCCGACACCAAGTGGAACGGACTGGCCATCGAGACCTATCTGTTCGTTGCGCTGTTCTTCTTCATCAGCTGCTTCGCCATGTCGCGCTATTCGCTATGGCTCGAGCGGCGGCTTAACACCGAATACCGATAGGGGACACCGATGGCGCCAGAACCCACAACGGAAACGCTGAACCTGTCCCGCGACACGAGCCGCACCGTCATCGGCATCCGCGGCATGCACAAATGGTTCGGTCAGTTCCACGTCCTCAAGGACATCAACCTCGAAATCTTCGAGGGGGAGCGGATCGTCATTTGCGGCCCGTCCGGTTCCGGAAAATCCACCTTGATCCGCTGCATCAACCGGCTCGAACAGCATCAGCAGGGCAGTATCGTGGTCAACGGCATCGAATTGACCGGGGACCTCAAGAATCTGGATGCAATTCGCAGCGAAGTCGGCATGGTCTTCCAATCGTTCAATCTATTCCCCCATCTGACGGTCCTGGAAAATTGCACCCTGGCCCCGATCTGGGTGCGGCAGATGCCCAAAAAGGACGCAGATGCCCTGGCCATGCAGTATCTGGAGCGGGTGCATATCCCCGAGCAAGCGGAAAAATATCCCGGCCAGCTCTCCGGCGGTCAGCAGCAGCGGGTGGCGATCGCCCGGGCGTTGTGCATGCAGCCGAAAATCATGCTGTTCGACGAACCGACCTCGGCGCTCGACCCGGAAATGATCAAGGAAGTCCTCGACACCATGATCGAGCTGGCGGAGACCGGCATGACCATGCTGGTGGTGACCCATGAAATGGGATTCGCCAACCGCGTCGCCGACCGGGTGATCTTCATGGATGGCGGCGAGATCATCGAACAGAACACGCCCGACAAATTCTTCACGCAACCCGAGAACGCGCGGACGAAATTGTTCCTCGATCAAATCCTCGCGCATTAGAAACAGCGCGCAGAACCCAGAGCCGCGTTATTCGCGGCGGCGCGCGACGCCGGTCCACCCTGCGTTACTATCGTGCCGCCGATTCATAGAGCCGTTCCTCCAAATCCGCGACCAGGGCCAAGTGCTGTTTTTCGAGCGCCGCCAATCTTCTATTCAGAATTTGTATCTGCAAATAATTCCAGCCGCACACCGCCGCGATCAGAATCGCCGCGGAAAGCAACAGAGGTTCGATTACGCTGGACATTGTCTCTCTCCGCTCTCGATTCTGCGCATGTGGCGTCAAGCATCGGGATTTTACCGGCGAACACTTTGATCCGCATCAAGCCACACGCGGCAGCGTTACGGTGGCCGATATATGCGTTACCGCCCGGCGGCGCCGAGCATATCCAGAAGCATGGCATTGAACGCATCGGCCTGCTCGTACATCACCCAATGGCCCGCGTCGTCAATCACCCGGCTATCGACATCCGGATGCGTCCCTCGAACGATTTCAAGCCGCGCGTCACGATTGGCCCGCGAATAAACATCCTGCGCGCCCCAGATACATTTCAACTCGGCCTTCAATTCGGACAAATGGTCGCGTAACAGCGTATTCACGCGGGGCCGGCCGCCACGGAACCGCATGCGCAGCCCATTCTCGCGTTGAACATGAACGGCGAGATAGTCGATCCGCGCCGGGTCGTGGAACATGATGATGCCGAGGTTGTGACGATGGCGCGCGTCCAATTCATCACGCGGCAAGTCGGGGCGCCACATGCGCAAACCCGAGACCTGTTGGGAAATGCCGAGGCCGCCCGCGCCCACCGCAATCACCGTGCGCAAATCGCGCGATTGCAGCGATGCGATCAGCGCCGACAGATTTGCCCCCATGGAAAATCCGACCAGTGTGTAGGGCGTATTCTCGGGGATAATCTCATTCAGGCCCCATGCCACCGTTTCGGCCATCGCGGCCCGCGTCGCGCGGACCGAAAACGGATCGGAATCGCCATGACCCGGCATATCCGCCGCAATGACACAGAATTTCTCGGCCAGCCGTTCGACATTGCGGATCCAGTGCAACCAGGAACCATAGCCACCATGGAACAGCACGACCGGAGGCCCCTCGCCCCACACGCGCCAGACCATCTCGCCGTCGCCGCAGGGCGTGGTCCGCCGCCGGGCCAAGCTGTCGATCCGTGCGACGCACGCCGCCGCGCTCTCTCCAAGCCGGGGAATCTCGACCAATGAATCCGGCCCGCCGGCATCCATCGTTCAACCACGCTCCGCCAAGGACTGCAGGAAGACCGTATGAAATGCCGCCGGCGCTTCATACATCATCCAGTGGCCGGCGCCGTCGATCACATGAAACGGCGCGTCCGGCTGTGCGGCGTGAAACAAGGCGCGGCGCGCGTCCATGTAGTCCCGCGCATAACAGTCCGCGCCGCCCCAGATACCGGCCAGCCGTGCGGATACTTTGGGCAACATGTCCGCCAGCACGTTCGTCACCGCCACCAGCCGGCCCTTAACCCGCGCATCGACCACGTTGACCGTCTGCATATGCACCGCGAGGGAATCGATATTGTCGGGGTTGCCGAACATGACCTTCGACAAATTGTTCCGATGAATGGCGGCGATTTCCGCAGGATCGTCCACGCCGCGCCAATGACGAAGCCCGGTAACCTCGCCGCGCTTCAGGCCCAGGCCGTTGGATCCGCAAATCGTCAGCGTCTCTACGCGATCGCCCTGCGCGCCCGCCAGGCAACCGCCGATGATGCCGCCGAAGGAAAAGCCGGCGACGTGATAGCGCTTTCCCGCGGGCAACAGCGTGTCGAGCCCGGCGGCGACCGCCGCCGCCACCCCCGGTCCGGAAAATGGCTCCGGCGGGACCGCGGACTCTCCGTGCCCCGGCAAGTCCGGTACATAGAGCGTGAAATGGCGCGACAGGAATTCCACATTGCGGATCCAGTGGGTCCAGCGGCCGAAACCGCCATGGCACAGAAGCAATGGCGGCCCGTCGCCGAAAATGCGCCAGACCATCTCGCCATCACCGCAGGGCGTGGTCGCAACATCCCCCAGCGCCGCGATTCGGGCGATACAGGCCTCCGGCGTTTCGTTCGGTTGCGGTACCTCGATTTGGCGTGTCATTGCCCCCTCATCGGTCATGCCGCACCTGCCGTCGCATCGCGTCCGCCCAGCAAATCCAGCAGCATGGCATTGAACACGTCGGGCGCTTCATACGGTGCCCAATGACCGGCACCCGGAACTAGGCAGAACGGTGACTCGGGCTGCGCGTCCCTGAACAATGTCTTCCGCGCCTCTAAATTCCGAACCACATAAACATCATGCTCACCCGCCAGGCAGATTATGCGCGCCCGGATGTCCGGCAACGCGCGGCGCAGCGCATCCGATCGGGCGATTGCGCTGCTTTTCGCGCGTGCCCTCAACGTGTTCTCTTTCTGCAGGTGCAGGGCCAAGGCATCGATCCGGCCGGGATCGGCAATCATGATGACGCCGAGATTGTTGCGGTGAACCTCCGTCAGCGCGTCGTCCCCCATATCCGGGGTCCATTTGCGCAACCCCGTAAAACCGCCCGACGGCAACCCGAGACCGCTCGACCCGATGATCACGATCTGCCCGACACGATCGCCGTGCCGGGCGGCGACAAGGCCGCCGACGATCCCGCCGAAGGAAAACCCGGCAATATCGTAGCGCGCCGGCGCAGGGATCAGCGCATCGATGCTGTTGCATACAATCCGTGCCATTTCCGCCCCGTCGACAGGCGCCGGCGGCGCATCCGATTCGCCGAAACCCGGAAGATCCATGACATACAGCGTGTAGTGCCGCGCCAGGGCGGTAACGTTGCGAATCCAGTGCGTCCACGACCCATGCCCCCCGTGCAACAGAACAAGCGGCGGGCCATCACCGAAAATTCGCCAAACCATGACGCCATCGCCGCAATTCACTTCGCGCCGCGTCCCAGACGCATCGATCCGGGCGACGCACTCGGCCGGCGTCTCGTTTTCCCTGGGAATATCCGTATCAGGCAATTCTGCTTCTCCCACCGGTCACACGCCGCCACGGGCCGGCGGCGCCTGCAACATTTCCATCAACATCCCGTTGACCGCGTCCGCGGCCTCATACATTGCCCAATGCCCCGCACCGTCGACGAGACGTATATCCAGCGGATTGCCAAGGTCCCGCAGCACGCGCTCGCGCTCCTGGACGCCCGGATTGGCGAATACGTCCGATGTTCCCCAGATGACATTGAGCGGCATGGCAACCCTCCGCAAAGCCCGAACCAACGTATCGCTCGGCGCCACCGTATGGGTGCGCAGCCGCGCGCGCCGCGTATTCTCCAGTTGCAGCCAAGCGGTCTGATCGTCGATTTGATCCGGCGCAGATGCCATCATGATGACGTGCAGATTGTGTCGCTGCACATCCAGAAGTTCCGCCTCGCTCATGTCGTCCCGGGCCAGGCGCAGACTACCGCGCAGACCCGGCCAGGAAACGCCCAAGGCGGCGCCGCCGATCATGGTAAAACTCCTGACCCGGGCGGTGTCGCGAACCGCGACATGACCGCCCATGACGGCGCCGAAGGAAAATCCAACAAGCTGGTACGACTCGGTTGCCGGCAACAGTTCCGCCAGACCGGCACTGACGATCCCGGCGAGATGCTCGGTGGATTCGACGAGCCGGTGCGGATCGTACGCCTCCGGCGGCATATCCGAATCACCGAGCCCCGGGATATCCGCGACATAGAGCCGAAAATGGTTTTCCAAAACAGGAATATTAGCGATCCAATGGGTCCACGATCCGGAGCCGCCATGCAGCAACACCACCGGCGGGCCGTCGCCCCAGATACGCCAAACCATCTCGCCATCGCCGCAAGGTGTCCGGACCTTGCGGCAACGGGCATGGATTCGGTCGACCCATTCCGCTGCTTCGGCTGTATCCACGCGCGCTCCTTATTCCAATCCCGCCAACAGGTACGAGGGCCGCCACCGTCTCCGCGCTACCCACAAGAAAAGCGCCGTTCGCGCGATGCCCGAACGGCCATGAGTCACCGAAAATTAGTTTAATTTTCCTCGCGGTGGAACCCCCGAGGCGACGCGGTCGCGGAACTGACCTGTAAGCGAAGGACGCTCCAGTTCACGGCACACGGTTCCGCCGGACAAAATTTTGTGCGACAGAGGGCTACTCCTTGGCCTTCGTTTCGCCCTGCGCGATGGGTTCCGCGCTTCCAGGACCGCATTAACTAATATTAACAGAATTAACCCTTAATTGCACCGATCATTCTCAAGGTATTGGCGGCTCATCCAACTCGTCACCCATCTGGCCCGCCCGAAACGGCGCGTCGGATAGTGCATTAATGTAGGATTCCCGCCAATCTGTGACGTCATTTTGGCAGACCTGGTCATACATCGTGCGCCACCGTTCCTGACGCTCCTTGAGTGGCATGGAAAGCGCCTGTTGCAGTGCTTCGCCGACGGCATCGACGTCATAGGGGTTCACAATTAACGCCGAGTCGAGTTGGCACGCCGCGCCCGCAAAGCGCGACAAAATCAATACACCGGGGTCACGCGGATTTTGCGATGCGACATATTCCTTCGCCACCAAATTCATACCGTCGCGCAGCGGCGTCACCAGCCCGACCCGGCTCATGCGGAAAAACCCGCACAGGGTGCGCCGGTTGAATCCCTTATTGAGGTAACGGGTCGGCACCCAATCATATTCCGCAAACCGGCCATTGACGTGGCCGGCCATCGCCTCCAACTCGCGGCGGATATCCTGATATTCCGGAACATCGCCGCGGGAAGACGGAGAGATTTGCAACATGACCACGTGGCCACGGTTAGCCGGGTATGCCTGAAGCAGGCGCTCGAACGCCTGCAACCGCCGAATCAGGCCCTTGGAATAGTCCAGCCGGTCGACGCCGATGATCAGGTCACGCCCGCCCAAACTGCTGCGCAACCGTTCGGTCGGCCGGGAGTCGGCCGCGGCAGCAGCGAATCGTGTGACCGCATCGGCGTCGATCCCGATCGGATAAACGCCGGTTTTAAACGTCCGCCCATAGGCGCGGACCAACCCGTCCGCGCCAACCAGACCGCCAATCTCATGACGAATGTAGTCGCAGAATGAATTCCGGTCGGCTTCGGTTTGAAATCCAACGAGGTCGTACAAACAAAGCGCGCGCACGATATTTCGATGGTGCGGCAGGGCGAGCAGCACCTGCACCGCAGGCCATGGAATATGCAGGAAAAAACCCATCCGCTGACCACAGCCCATATCGCGTAACGCCGACGCCATCGGAATCAAGTGATAGTCATGAACCCAGACGAGGTCGTCGTCGTTCAGCATCGGTGCCAGTTGGCCCGCGAATACCCGATTGACCCGCATATAGCGATCGAAATTGCGGCGCCCCAGATCAGCAAGGTCAAGCCGGTAGTGGAATAGCGGCCACAGCGTGCGGTTGGCGTAGCCGAGATAATATTGGTCATAGTCGTCCTGGTCGAGCGCCACGGTCGCATAGGTAATCTTGCCTGCCGTCATGATCGTCGGTTTCGTGGTCGGCCGCGGGGTGATCCGCCCGTCCCAGCCAAACCAGATGCCGCCACGATCCCGCAACGCGGCCAAGATGCCGACGGCGAGTCCGCCCTGGCTTCCCGGCCGCGGCTGACGCGCCGGAGCAATTCGATTCGAGACGACGACCAATCGGCTCAAAAAGCTTCCTCCCAAGGTCGTGACAGACGCATGGCCGAATTTATGATCCCAACCATCGAGTAGGTTTGCGGGATATTGCCCCATAATTCCATCGTGGCCGGATCAAGATCCTCGGACAACAATCCGACCGCATTGCGACAGCTCAACATATTTTCGAATAATTCGCGCGCTTCCTCGTGTCGACCGACCAATGCGAGCGCATCGATGTACCAGAAAGTGCAAATGTTGAAGGCGTTTTCCGGATATCCGATGTCGTCTTCATTGCCGTAGCGGAAGAGGTGCATCCCCCGCCGCAGGCGCTTTTCAATGAGGGCAAGGGTTCCATGAAACCGCGGGTCTTCAGGCGCGATAAATCCGAGCTCAGGCATCAGCAGTAGGCTTGCATCGACCTCGTCACCACCGAAACTACCCGTGAAACTATCGAGTTCGGCATTCCACGCCCGGTCGAGTATCGCTTCGCGAATGTGGCCGGCATGACCCGACCAATATCCGGCGCGATCGTCCGATCCGAGCCGGGTCGCGATACGGGCGAGCCGGTCGCACGCCGCCCAGCACATGACGCTGGAAAAGGTGTGAACGGCCTGCCGATTGCGCAATTCCCAAAGCCCCGCATCGGGTTGATCCCAAAGCCTGGTGGCTTTCTCGCCCAAGTCTTCAAGCCGCATGAAATGTTCGACGCCGCTGGGCCGCCGTAACCGCGCGTCGAAGAAACTTTGCGCCGACGCCAGGATAACGCTGCCATAGCCATCGTTCTGGCGCTGGATATAGGCATGATTGCCCTTGCGCACCGGTCCCATACCCCGATAGCCCTGCAAGCCGGCGACTTCGCTCTCGTCCAGCGTATGCTCCTGCGCGATTCCGAAGACCGGTTGGAGATTTCCGTCGACGCCGGCGGCGACGATGTTGCGGATGTAACTGAGATACCCCTCCATCGTGCGAGTGGCGCCGAGTCGGTTAAGCGCGTGCACCACGAAATACGAATCACGCAGCCAGCAGAAACGGTAATCCCAATTGCGGCCCGAATCCGCCGCTTCCGGAATCGAGGTGGTCATGGCCGCCACGATCGCGCCGCTTTCCTCGAAATGACAGAGTTTGAGCGTGATCGCCGCGCGAATGACCGCGTCCTGCCATTCGAATGGCAAGGCGAGATAGCGGCACCACTCCAACCAGTAGTCATCGGTTTTTTCAAGGAATTCGCGGCCGGTTTCCGAAACGCCTCGCTGCAGGCTTTCATCCGGTCCGAGAACCAGCGTCGCCCGCCGTTCGAGGTTGAATGGTGTTTCGTCCATCAGATACGCGATTGGCACATCCGTGGTCAGGCGCAACACAATATCCGGCATGATGTAGCGGATATGATTGGAACCCCGTGTGCGGTCGGGTCGGTTCGCCCCGTAGCCATGCGCAAGTCGGAGGCGAATGCGAATACGTGGATTCCCCGCACAAGGCCGGAGATGGCGGACAATCGACGTTGGTCGGTAGGTGCGGCCGAATTGTTTGAAGCGCGGCGCGAAATCCGTGATCTCGATGGCGGAACCATCCTCGGCGATTAACCGGGTGACCAGTATGGCCGAGTTCTGATTGTACTCTTGTTCGGACCGGACGAACCCGATCAGTTCGATATCGTAGAAACCGAAATCAGGTTCGCCGTGATCCTTCAGCAGGGAGCAAAAAACCGGGTCGCCGTCGAACCGGGGAAAACAGGACCAGACGATGCGCGCCTGCTGATCCAGCAACGCGGCGATACTGCCATTGCCGATCAGTGCCAGTTCCAGTGAGCTCATCCGCGCCTCCGATATTTTGGATCGGCCGAATCGACACTGTCACGCAACCAGCGATGCAGCGCCGACACATCGGGCAATCTATACCGTGCGGCGGTATCGGCATTTTCGCCGACCCTTACCGAGAGCCCCCCGAGATCATTGACCATGACAAATCCCAATTCGTCGGTAACGTCATCGCCGGCGAACACCGGCCGCCGCCCCGCGAAAGGCGCCGCCGCCATGAACCGCTCGATCGCCCTTCCCTTATCGATGCCGGACGGTTTCACTTCGACGACCATCTTGCCGTGCAGCAGGGTAAGGCCGTCTCGATCCCGGATCAGGTCGGTGAGAAACGCATGGGTTTTGTCTCCGGCTTCCGGGGCATGCCGATAGTGCACGGCGATCGTGGCCCCTTTGTCTTCGACCAGTATTCCCTTGCAGGACGCGGCGAAGCTTTCGATGCGATCCTTCAAGGGGCTGACAGACGGCAAATCGACCGGCCTTCGGACCGCTCCCGTTGCATCCCGCCATTCCAGGCCATGTAGCCCGGCGACGGACAGGGCCGACATTTCGAAAATACGATCGATATCCGCGATAGGCCGACCGCTGACCACGGCGACCGCCCCGCCGAGCGTCCCCTGCAATTCTTCCAGCAAACGCCGCGTCGCCGTATCGCTACGGACCGCCGATGGCGTTCCGGCGATCTCCAGCAATGTGCCATCCGCGTCAAGGAAAAGCGCCGCGTCCCGGCCGATGGCCGGCGGTTGGTCGATCCTGTCTCTATCGATCGACATATACATCTTTCAAATCTCGCCGAACGTATTGTTGTTAGGGCACAACCGCTTAAGGAAGCGCTAATCGACCCTGTGTATTCGCATTTATTGGGTCGGTGTTACGGCCCATTTCGGCGAATGTATAGCTATATATTCCTTACAATCTATCAGCGCACCCCATATTTGGTGGTAGAACTAGTGGACGAACGGTCGGTCACCGCTTTCCGCCGCCGGGCAAATGATCGGCATAGATTTCCAACGCCTGTTTCAAGGTCCGACTCTTGTCCACGGTTTCGCGCGTCTCTTCGGCAATTGGCGTCTTCACCAGCAATTGGAAGATGTCCGCCGCCCCCTTATGGAATTGTGGCGTCACGCCGGTTCCTTCGAGGGTCGCGGCGATTTCATGCATTTCCCCAATCCAGCGCGCCGCATCCAGCGGCATGCGCGGCACCATGCGTTCCATCTCGGCATAGTCCTTGGGTCGGCTGAACTGGATCTCGTTATGCACGGCGTCGGTAACGCCCAGAGCCTCCGCCGAGGTCAGGGCGGCGGTATACAACGTCCACGTCCCCTTGGTAACCGCGGCATAGCACATCTTCACGGCCGACGCGTCGCCGATTTCCAGCCCCATTTCCATGACCTCGATATGCGGCCCGGCCAGAATATCAAGCCCACCCGTATCGGGCCCGCTGACATAGAAGCGGGTCGGCTTCTCGCGCGTTCCCGGTCCGGGACCGATGATGCCCGCATCGCTGAACGGGGCGCCGGCGCCCGTCACCACTTCGGCTGCCTGTTTTGCGGTCTGCGGCGAGACGGCATTGCAATCGGCGAAATGCGGAAAGCTGCCGGCCGCGGTCATTGCCGCGGCGATTTCGCGTGCGTTGTCGAGCGCGTTGCCCGGCGGCAGGATCGACAGCACCAGATCGGCCGACGCCACCACCTCTTCGACCGACGCCAATTCCTCGACCGCCGCCGCGGCGGCCAATCCGCGTGTCCGTTCGCTCCGCCCGGCAAGGCAGGTCACGACTCGCAACCCCTCCTTCTTCAGGACCTTGGCCACATTGTGTCCCATGTCGCCGGTGCTCATGATCGCGACGGTTTTTGCTGCCATTCTCTGTTCTCCCATCCGCTTGCAAGATCGATTGCGCGCGCCGACAATCCTTCATTGGGCGGGCAATGACAAGCACGGGCGCCCACGCATATCAGGGAAAGAGTATCGATTTATGAGTCTCTATCCGCCGCCGGAAATCATCGAGACCGAGGTGTTCGCCGAGTTGCCCTCCGCCTTCCGCAAGACCGGCGTGCGCTCCGATTGGTCGGCGAACAACAACAAGAGCGAGACGATCGATTGCTTCATCGAAGGCCCGTCCTTCGACCGGGACGGCAACCTCTACATCGTCGACATCCCATGGGGACGCGTGTTCCGCGTCTCGCCGGCGGGTGTTTTCGATCTGGTGGCGGAATATGACGGCGAGCCGAACGGCCTGAAAATTCATAAGGACGGGCGCATTTTCATTGCCGATTACAAGAACGGTGTGATGGTACTCGATCCCGCAACCGGCAGCGTAACGCCACATGTCGACCGCTACCGGGTCGAGGGGCTGAAGGGCGTGAATGACCTGGTCTTCGCCGGCAACGGCGACTTGTACTTCACCGATCAAGGCCTGACCGGCCTGCACGACCCAACGGGGCGGGTTTACCGGCTCGACGCCGACGGCCGGCTCGATCAGCTGGTGGATAACGGCCCGAGCCCCAACGGCATCGTGCTCGACGCGTCGGAAACCTGGCTGTTCGTCGCCATGACGCGGGCCAATCAGGTATGGCGGATGCCGCTGTTACCCGATGGCGGAACCACCAAGGTCGGTGCCTTCGTACAGCTCTCGGGCGGCAGCGGCCCCGACGGGATGGCGATGGACGAAGCCGGCAATCTGCTGGTCTGCCATGCGGGCACCGGATCGGTCTGGGTCTTCAACCCGATCGGCGAGCCGCTCTACCGCATCAAATCCTGCCGCGGGTTGTTCACCACCAATGTCGCCTTCGGCGGACCCGACAACAAATCCGTATTCATCACCGAGTCCGATACGGGCACGATCCTTACGGCAAAGCTGCCGGTCGCCGGGCAGGCGATGTATTCGCACGCTTAAGCGAATGCGTTACATGAGGAATTGCGGCCACTCCGCTATTCCGATGACGCCCCGAATTTCGCGAAAACCTCCGCACCCGTCATATCGGTCGTTTTGTTCGCGAATTTATAATATTCGGGTTTTTCATCAATGAACACTTGATGATCGAAAACAAAATTACTGTCGTCTTCAAATACTCCAGCTGGCATATAGTATTGTTTATTCTCTTTTAGCCGGTAAAAGAGGTGCGTCCCGCATTTATTGCAGAATCCCCGCTCCGCCCAGTCGGACGAGTCAAATACGGAAATATTGTCCGCGCCCGTGAACGATACCTCGGTGCCGCAATCGACGGCCATGAACGGCCCACCGGCCCATTTCCGGCACAGGCCGCAATGACATGCCCCCACATTCCGACTGACCGTTTTCGCGGTGATCTGCGTGGCACCACAGACACAGCTTCCCCGGGCTTCCATCGTATCCGACATGTTTTCTCCGATCCTTTAGATTGCGCGGCAGGCAAAGCAATGCCGGTATTTTGCCTGCACAGGCGATCCTTTCGGAATCACTTTTTTGCCGTGAGTGCGGAAATCGGACCGGATTTACGCCAAGGACCGGCCTCGGCACAGCCGGCGCCAAGCCCTTCGCATGTTTCATAATCCGGCAAGCCTCCCCATATAGGGAATGAACCCGACCTCATGAAGCCGGCCGGAAAGGGAGAAATTCACTGAATTAAGTGATTTTCCACCATTCTCGTGTTGATTTCCAGGAGGCAAAGTATTGGAATTAACGCCATGACCGACCCCGCGACCGCCGCCAAATTTGCTCATCTTGCCGTCATTCTTCTTCAATCGCTGGGCCAGCAGCCCGCGATTACCGAGCAAGAGGCGGCCGCGCAGCAAATTCAGACGCCCGCAAGCATCACGGAGTTGGGGAAGATCGCCCTCGATTGCTACCATCGGACCGGCAAATTCCAATCGATTCAGGTGCTGGAACGGCCCTGGAGTCGCGGCGGCAACTACGCGGCGGTGTCCTCCGTTCTCGTCCAGGTAAACTGGAGTGAATTGTTTGGCGGACCCATCCGGACCCGGATCGGAATCGTGGCGCGCGACAATAAAATCCGCACGATCGTGCAGGACACTGAAAGCCCGATCCCAGCAAACCGGTCCTGCGCGCTCAACCGATGGGTTGCAGTTGCAGGAGAGGAACAGGACGACGATTCCGAAATTTCACCAATTCGCGCCGTAGACCTGAACAATACCCGCGCCGAGATTGACGCGCTGATAGAAGCCGCATCAGCGGTCGCCCTTGGCGGAAAGAAACTCGGCGATGGCCATGAGGCGATTCGCTCCGATTTCATTGCCCGGCTCGCCCAGTCGCTGTTGCGCGCAAAAGCCGCAATCAAATCATCGGCGACGGCCGGCCCGCCGACGCGGTAACGTCGGAAGCCACAATTAACCGTCGCCGTATCGCGCCATATTTACTTCAGCAAATTCGTTGAAGAGTGCTCAGGGCCGCAGATGCTTTGGCACGGATTTCGGCCCAGCAAGGGTTTTGCACAATTTGCTCGTCCGATTCTCTAGGCTGAGTATCGTTAAATTCATTAATTGCGTCCCTGAATATCTCAAGAGCGCGAATTTGTTTTTTGCTTATTAGGTACTGATCCGAAGAGAACGACAGAAACTCATCAAATCCATAATCATCGAAGAGCCCGCAAATCGCGTCGTTATATCCGCTGACCTCCGGACCCTCTTCTTTCACCCAGACTCTGTCTTGATAATCGTCATCGGAAAACTCGCGCAACATGCAGCGTATGTTTTCGAGCCACTCAAGATACGAATAATTTTCGTTCATAGTTGTGGTGGCGGTCCGTGACAGGCGAAAGTGCAGCCAGATAGCGATCCCTGCTGTAATGAACGCCCCCGCCACCGTGCCGACGATCCCATCAACCCAATTGAAATTCATCGTTCCACTCTCGTCGTTCGAATCACCTGAACGAAACCAAATCCTCTCTTTTGGAATTTGCTATTCAGCAGAAACCTTTAGAATGCGCCGACAAGCCACAATATATTGTCCTCTGCAGTGATAGGGGATAATGCTCAAATTACCCCCCGCTCCTCAAGCCGCTGCAACTCCTCCTCATCCAACCCCAGCAGTTCCTGAAAAATCTCCCGGTTGTGCGAGCCGGACGGCACCGCCGGGGTGTCGTAGCCGCCCGGCGTCGCGCTGAATTTGATCGGGAAATTCGCCGCGCCGACGCCGGGCAGCTCGCCCAGCGTGGGGTGGATCAGGGGGACGATCATCTCGCGCGCC
This sequence comes from uncultured Rhodospirillaceae bacterium, assembly GCA_964469835.1. Taxonomy (GTDB): domain Bacteria; phylum Pseudomonadota; class Alphaproteobacteria; order UBA8366; family UBA8366; genus JAOTYV01. Next base: position 7,075 of record CAYYBI010000243.1, on the reverse strand, counting down.
TTGAGGTGTGGCCAGCGTTTCAGATCGTCGATGTCGTGGACCGGACTCGCCACCACGCCGGCTTCTTGCAACCGGGCGACCGCGTCGGCGGTGTCCAGCGTCGCGGTCCAGGCGCCAACCAGGGCGTCGATCGCCGCGTTGTTCGCGACCCTCCAGCCCGGCCGGCTGTATTCCGGGTGTGCCTTCAAGTCTTCCCGGCCCATCACGCCGAGCAGGGCGTGCCATTGCGGCTCGCTGCCGACGCCGATCACCATCCAGTCGTCCCGGGTGCGATAACTGTTGAACGGGGAGAAGCGCGGAATGCGGTTGCCCTGCTGGAATGGCAGTTCGAGCTGGCCGTAACAATCCAGCGCCTCGTCGAACAACAGCGCGAACAGGCAATCCACCATCGACACATCGACATGCTGCCCCTCGCCGGTCCGCTCCCGGTGGAACAGCGCGCCCAGCACGCCGCCCATGGCGAAACTGCTGGCGATCGCATCGGCCAGCGGCGAACCCGCCTTGGTCGGCGGCTGGCCCGGCATGCCGGTAATGCTCATCAGGCCAGAGAGCGCCTGCGCCGTCACGTCATAGGAACGCTGGTGCCGGTCCGGGCCCGTACTGCCGAGCCCGGTGACCGAACAATAGACCAGTCCCGGATTACGCGCCGACAACGCCGGATAATCGATGCCGAGCCGTTCGGTCACGCCGACGCTGAAATTCTCCACGACGACCGCCGATTGCTCGACCAGGCGCAGGAACAGCGCGTGCCCCTCCGGCGATTTCAAATCGATGGTGACCGCCTTCTTGGCGCGGCAGCGTTTGAGAAAGGCGATGCCGAGATCGTCCGGCCCCTGCCGCTCGAAGGACGGCCCGTCGGCGCCGATATAGACCGGCGCGTCGGACAGCCCGTCGCCGGTCGCCGGATTGTCGATCCGGATCACCTCCGCCCCCAGCCCCGCGAGCAGCAGCGTGGTATGCGGCCCGGCGAAATACCGCGTCAGGTCGAGAACCCGGATGCCGTCGAGGATGGCCTTCACCGGCGCGGCCCGATCGTGACGCTGACGGCCGATTGCGGAAAAATTCGAAGCCAATAAATTAGCCGCATCCTTCGTCAAGCTCAGGATGAGGATAATTTATTGAAACAACGAGGCCGAATGAACCAACGCAGCCTCACCCTGAGCCTGACGAAGGGCGAGGCTGTGTTCGCGCTCGCATTCGGCATCGTGCTACGACCCGCCGAGCCAGATCTTCTTGGCCTGTTCGGCGGCGTCGGCGGCGCGCTGTCCGATTTCCGCGTCCGACAGGGTGCTGAGCGGGTGGGTGATGACCACCGGTTCCAGCTCGGCCATGCCCAACGCATCGCGCTGCACTTCGGCTTCGTGCAGGAATTCCGTGGTCACGATGATCGCGGTCGCGCGGTCCTGTCCTTCGAGGCTGACGGCGTCATGCATACAGCACGACGTGCAGGAGCCTCAGTCGCCGATCGCGGTCAGGACGATGTCGTTGTCGGCGATGATCTCGCCCAGCAGGCCCGGAGCCGCATTCTTCGAGAAGCTCTCCTTCTCGTAGAAATTCACCGCCGCAAACTCGATCTCGTCCTCGAGGATCGCGCGGGTCTTGCGCAACAGATTGTTACCGTTCCATTTCTTGTTGCTCAGGATGCCGAGCCGCAGACCGTTCAGGTCGGCGACCCGCTTTCCGAGCGGGATGGCGGTCGTCTCGACGATCCCGCGCGGATCGTAGACGACGTGGCCGGTTTTCGGTGCGTCAAGCGGCATGCTTCCTCCTTGGCTGGGTCAGCCGGCTGTCGGGTCACATCAGAGTTACAAATAACAGGTTCCATCCTCGCAAACCATGCCGCCGCCGGCCGGCGCCTTGCCGTCCAGCTCGCGCAGCACGGGGCTGGCCATGTGGCCCCATCCGGGGATGAAGGCGGAAAACCGGCCGGCCTCGCCCCCGGCGCAGAACAGATGGATGTTCTCGGCGCTCGGGACGACGGGAATGCGCGCGTCCACGTCGCGCTTGTACCATTTCGGCAGGCTGCGGTTATAGACCTTGCCGTAGCGGTGCTGGAACGCGACATCGCCGAATGTGTTGGTCGCCTGATACCAGAGATAATATTTGATGTCGTGCCGCGTCCACTGGTACTTCGACATAACGGCGGCGTGTTCCGGGCCGAGCACGACCGCGCAATGGCCGGCGCTGACCGCGTTGTTGTGGGCGATCGTGCTCATCGCCGAAACGATGCTGTCGAGGATGCCCTCGGGGTCGTCGGCGACGTGGTTGGTGACGCTGTGCGGCGGCTCCGCGGGCATCACGAAGACCGTCGAGTCGTCTTCGGTGAAGCCCTTCTCCACGTGATAGGGCGCGAGGTGGCCAAGCTCCTCGTTCTCGGCGATGCAGTATGTATATTTCGCAGGCGATCCCAGCGTGCTCTTGTCGAGATCGCCGGGCCAGCCGCCGCCGACATTAAGCAGGATCATCCGGATCGCCCGGCCGATCGTCGCATTCGCCCGATTGCCCGAACCGAACACGTTATGTCCCGCGTTCATCTCCAGCTTCTTGCGGATCGGGCCGTTCACCACCAGCAGCGGCGCCGCCATATGCGTCGTCGCCTGCACGCCATGCAAATTGAACGCCGGCGAGCACAACGCCAGCATGGCCGCCCGCACCACCGGCGCGTAATCCGGCTTGCATCCCGCCATCACCATGTTGATGGCCAGCACGTCGCGGGTCAGGCTGCCCCAGCGCGGCGGCACCCGCGCCTCGACATGATCGGCGTCGCCGCCCAGCGCATCGACGGTCGCGGTGATTTTTTCGGGCGTCGGCGGCACCACGGGGAATCCATCGGAAAACCCTTTCTCGTAATACCATTCGACGAGATCGACACCGTCCGAAACGACCGACTCTACGGGGCTCGATTCAGCGGTTTTCTGGCGCGCCATGGATGGGTCTCCGAAAAATGATCAATTCAGCCGCCACTATGCGACAGGGAGGATGGGCAAGACAATGATCCCGCGTGGCGCTCACTTTCTGGCGGGCGGCATGTTGACGAAAGGATCGACGGCATCGTCGCCTTCCAGCTCGACCTCGAAGTTCTCCAGGAAGCGGCACACCATCATGTAGAAGCCGACGGTCAGCACCAACTCGGCCATTTCCCGGCTCGAGAGGTCGCGGGCGACCGCGTCATAGGTCGCGTCGCTCGCCTTGACGTCGCGCACCACCTCGTCGGTGAAGCGCAGCACCCGTTGCTCCAGATCGGAAAAGACGGCGTTCGCTGGATCGTTGGCGACCGCCGCGATCTTGGCGTCGGACACGCCGACATGGGCGGCGACCAGCTTGTGCTGATGCACCTCATACGAGGCGTCGCATAGGTAGCCGACGCGGAGGATCACCAGCTCGCGCAGCACCGGGTCGAGATCGGCCTTGAACAGCAGCGCGTTGCCGAATTTCATGAAGCCGTAGAGCGAGGTCTCCGCATGGGCCATCATCCGGTAGACGTTGAGCATCGGATGAATGCGCGCGGCGAAGCTGCGGACGTCGTCGGGCAGCGCGTCGAGGTCGGGATAGGGCATGCGGGCCATGGCGGTATCCTGGCTGGCGGGTCGGACGAAGGATTTGGCGGAAGAGTGTGGGAGTCGAACCCACCAGGAACGTTGTACGCCCCTCAACGGTTTTGAAGACCGCGCGAGACACCGGCCCCGATACTCCTCCGCCGCCGATCCTAGTTTTCGGCGAGGCCGCGTCAAGCGGGTCAAACCGGTGCGGGAGTCTCGGCTCGAATCTTGAAGCGCAACGAAGGCCAAGCGAATTCGAATGTTGGCCCGGCGGACATAAGCGGTCGCCGTTCCAGTACCGTGATTGCGTCAGCCGTAGCCAGGAACGGACATTCGTCACTCACCCGAATTGGGGGCTGTTGACCTTCGTGTTACAGGAAGGTTTATGTTCTCTTCTAATACATTTTTGGAGAACAACAGTGTCTAAAACTAAAACACCAGTAAAACCGGTATTTTTATTTGTAATTTACAATATGATGAGGAAATTTGGTTGATTTTCAACTGCATACCCTAATAACGGTCGCCGATGATCTATCCAACCTGATCTTCAAATGCCTGTTCATCGAAATCCAATGGCCGGAAGAATTTCCCAAACGGCATTGCTCGCTTGATCGATGAAAGCGGCGCAACTGGTAATAGGCGAGATACACCAATGCGCGTAGTGGTTTCCGCAATTCTGATTTCATCAACGTTGCTCGTCTACATGGGAATAACCAATGCCCATATGGGGGCAAAAGGCGTCGTTAGAGAACGAATGGAGCTGATGAAATCGATCGGGAAAACCATGAAAGAAATCAGAAAGATGGCAAATGGCAAGATGCCTCTCGAAAGCGCAAAGGTAGCTAGCGCGGCAACAGCGATTGCCCATCACGGGGGGCGTATCGGCGCGCTTTTTCCACAAGGAAGCGTCGACGACGTCAGCGAAGCCAGTCCGAAAATTTGGGAGGACCCTGCGGGTTTTAAAAGAAGTACCGACTTATTAATGAAAACCGCAAATGATCTCTTTGCCGCGGCGCAGTCGAATGATCCAGCAAAGGTCAAGTCGGCTTTTCGCTCGCTTGGTCGAACCTGTAGTAGCTGCCACACAGATTTTCGGATCAAGAAGGCAAAATAGCCGGATTGCGCTGATCATCGGCATACCGACGTCAATATATTCGTTCAAGTTGTCCGAGTTTGATCGGGTGCGGAAGTGCCGGCCACTCCGTGCCAAAAACTGCCGTTGAGCCTACAGCAAGCAGGTTCCACCAATATTTGGGCCCTTGAAGCGAGGCGTTGGCAGAATTTCAAACAGAGATATTGCCAAGCCGCTCAAACGGTTGGCATCGCGGGCCGTTCGCCTTCGATCGGCGCGCCGGCCGCGTCGGGTAGGATCGATGTCGATTGTCAGGCCGCCGAACCGCTCCGGAGTACATCCCAATCCGAAAGATCGATCATATTTTCCAGTGATCGAATTAAGACATCATCGCCATCGCCAAACTGCTTTCGCGCGCCAACGCCGACAAAAATGCTCGTGCCGGCAGCAAACGACAATCTCAATACATGAGGAGTTTCGTCAAAACCGTACACACGTGCATTGAGTAACGGCTTTCCTATCGCCAAAGACCAGGGATGGAGACATTCGGCAGGCCAAGCCCGCAACGTTCCGGGACTAAATAAGCTGGCCTCCGTCACAATGAGCGAAAAATGGCACTTCCAGCCGGCATTTTCATCCCAGCCAATTATAATGTTTGTGACTTTGTTGAAGCGAAGGCGCACTTCGCCACCGATATAAAGATATGGATCGTCAAGATCCGTGCCTTTAATTTCCCCTTCGAGGCATCCGTACTCAACCCCCTGGAGCGCATGACCCAGACACGGTTCGATTGGAGCAATCAGTTTTTCGCGTAGATTAGGCATCGATTACCTATGGTCCAATCCTATGCAACTCACGCAGTGCCTGGAAAGCTCGTAAAATGCGAGCGTTCTGCTTCTGCTATGAGCTGGTACGCGAAACCGCGCGTTGCCGCCAGGATATCGGCTCTCAGAGCAAAACCGGACGCTTCTGAATGATCGTCTCGACGTCCGCTTTTTGGCTGGTGTATGGGCATTTTACTTATCTAGGCGGATCAAACCAACGGCATCGCGGGCCTTTCGCCTTCGATGGGCGCACCGGCGGCATCCGGCAGGATCGACACGCCGTAGCCGGGTCCGGCCATTGCGATCGCGCCGTCGACCACCCGCTCCTGCGGGCAGACATCGGCGCGCCAGTCGACTTCGCCGAAGGCGTATTCGACGACCGCCGCGTTTGGATTGGCGGCGGCGACGTGGACACTGGCCGCCGTCGAGACCGGGCCGCTCGGATTGTGCGGCGCGAATTCGACGCCGTGCTCGCCCGCCATCCGGCAAATCCGATCGAGCGCGGTGACGCCGCCGACGAATTTCACGTCGGCGATCAAGACGTCCACCGCGCCGGTCACGGTCAGCGCTTCAAGATCCTCATAGGTCAGCATCGCCTCGCCGCCGGCGATCCGAGCGCCCGACTCACCGCGCAGGCACTCCATCACCGCCGGGTCGAAGTCGGGCATCGGGTCCTCGATCCAGGTGATTCCTAGGTCCCGGGCATGACCCGCCAGGAATGCGGTGAAGTCCGGCGTGAACCGCCGGTGACAGTCGATCATCAACTCGATCTTCGGCCCGACCGCGTCGCGCAGCGCCCGCAGCCGCTCCAGCCCGGCCACGGCAACGCCTTCGCCGTCACGGGTCAGGCGTTCCGGCGTCACTTCATCGAACGGCGCGAATTTGAGGCGCTGCAAGCCACCGGCCACCGCCGCCTTGGCCGCCGCCTGCACCATTTCCGGCGTGCGGTCGGCGCACATCCGATTGATGTTGGCGTACACCGGCATGGCTTCGGCGGGCGTTCCCTCCTCATCGCCGGATAGCAGATGCGCCACGGAGATATCGCGTTGCCGTGCCGCCAATTCGACCAACGCATGCTCGATCGCGCTCCAGGCGGTCCGCCGCGGTTTGTCCGCCGGCGCGCCGGCCGCCAGATGGTGGGCCAGGGCAAGCGCATCCTTCTTCGTGCCCGCGAGCCGGCCAAGCTGGCGCTCGATCTCACTGACGGCGCTTGCGTCATTGCCGGAATTGCTGGCTTCGCCCCAGCCGACATGGCCGTCGCCATCTTCCAGACGCAGGAATATCCATTCGCCCCACGGGCTCACCGGAATGCGATACAGGTCGGACCGGACAATCTTCATCGGGCGCGCACCACACCGACAGTCCGAACACTGGAACACTCTCTCACCCGAAGACCTCCACCGATGGTTTGCGAATTTCACGCCCATCGCCGAGGCGGCGCGTGAATCCCTGTTTGTCGAAAAATTCCAGGACCTGAATGGCGACATTCCGGCCGATGTTTGTTGCGTCGCGATACGCCCGGGCGTCGAACTGCGCAGTGGCCGAGTCTTCGGCGAGCCGTTCGGCGACAACAGCCAGGCGGCGCACCGTATCGGGCAGGTAATATCGGTTGTCGGCGACGCGGTAAAGCAGCCCCATGC
>CAYYBI010000242.1:0-2814 GCA_964469835.1 uncultured Rhodospirillaceae bacterium | reverse complement strand
GTCTTGGGCGCCCCGATAGCAGGGACCTGTCGATAGTCTAATTCGGTCCTAGAATTTGGATCGAACATACAGTAGCCAACTTGTTTGGACAACCACGGCGAACCGCGACTTATGTCTTGCCGCCGAGCAGGTCAATCAACGTTTCCTGCAACCCATCATTTGTCGCCAAAATATTTTTTGCGCCAAGTTCATAACGCGTGCCGCTAATTTCAGTGACGAAGCCACCTGCCTCTCGGACGAGGATTAGCCCGGCGGCGACATCCCAAGGGTTCAAGCCGTTTTCCCAATATCCGTCGTATCGTCCGGCCGCGACATAGGCGAGGTCGAGTGCCGCCGACCCGAAGCGGCGTACGCCGGCGATTCGCTCCATGACGGCATCGAGTTGTTTGAGGAAGTCCGCCCCGGCGGCGGTGCCTTCATGAATGCCGAACGGAATGCCAGTTGCGAGCAGCGCGTCACGCAACTGTCGACGGCCGGACACCCGAAGCCGGCGGCTGTTGAGATAGGCGCCGATATTTTTTTCCGCCCAAAAAACTTCATCTTTGATCGGATCAAAAATTACGCCGGCAACGATATCATCATCCCGGCTCAACGCTATCGAAACACAGAAATGCGGCAATCCGTGCATGAAATTAGTCGTGCCGTCCAACGGATCGACAATCCAGGTGTGATGCGGATCGGTTCCCTTTTGGCGTCCACTTTCTTCCATCACGAAGCCGTAGTCGGGGCGCGCGTGCTGCAACTCCCGACGGATGATCTGTTCGGCCTTCAAGTCCGCATTTGTAACGAAATCACCGGGGCCCTTGCGGCTGACCTGCAATTGTTCGACTTCGCCGAAGTCGCGAATCAGCGCCCGTCCCGCGCGTTCCGCTGCACGTACCATGACGTTGATGAGGGCGGATTGTCGGGCCATTGACGCGGATCAGTCCTTCGCCCGCTCAACGTAACTCCCGTCGGCGGTATTGATAACGACACGCGTCCCGGTGCCGATATGGGGCGGGACCATTGTTCGCACACCGTTCTCGAGAATCGCCGGCTTGTAGGAGGAGGACGCCGTCTGCCCCTTCACCACCGCGTCCGCTTCGGTGATTTCGAGCGTGACGTGTTCGGGAAGGGTGATGCTGATTGGCGAGTCTTCGAAGGATTCGATCGTGACCATCATGCCATCCTGCAGGAAGGGCACCGAGTCCTCTCCAATCATGTCGGCGTTCAAAGTCACCTGATCGAATGTCTCTTGGTCCATGAAGGTGTGGGTGTCGCCGTCCGAATAAAGAAATTGATACTGCTTCTGATCGAGCCGCACCCGTTCAACCGATGCCGACGAACGAAAGCGTTCGTTCAGTTTTGTGCCATCACGGAGTTCTCTGAGTTCGACCTGCAGAAAAGCACCGCCCTTGCCGGGTTTAACATGCTGCGTTTTTATCGCACGCCAAAGCCGCCCTTGATGCTCGATGACATTGCCGGGCCGGATCTCGTTCCCGTCGATCTTCATTGCGCTTACTCTTGTTTTGGTGGGCGCCTGATAGAGGCGGCGCGGTTATACCGGTTTGACCGGCATCAGGCAATGTCGCCAATGGTCTTGTTGAAGGCCTTCACGGCTGCGCCCGGCCCTCCCGGGTAGTCCCAGACCCCGGAAACGACCGATAGGAAGTTTGCGCCAGCGCTTACGAGGGGAGCACAATTTTCCACCGTGATGCCGCCGATGGCGACGCAGGGCGTGACCATCAGATTGCTCCACCAATCTAACAGATCCGGTGTCGCCCGGTTCTTTGGCGGCTTGGTTTGCGATTGGAAAAATGCCCCGAAGGCAACGTAGTCGGCGCCTTGGTCAGCCGCGATGATGGAGAGGTGTCGTGAATTCTTGCAGGTCACGCCGACGATCGCATTGTTGCCCAGCTGGTCGCGGGCTTCCTTGTAGGGGGCGTCTTCCTGTCCGATATGGACGCCGTCACAACCTGTTTTTACCGCAAGGTCGGGCCGGTCATTCATGATAAAGGCAACGCCCCGGCTTTGTGCGACCGGCCGGAGCAAATCCGCGGCACGACAGATTTCGTCGTCCGAAACGTCCTTCAATCGGAGCTGGACACACCCGACGTCGCCCGCGTCGAGCGCTTCCGCCAGACGGCCGGCAAAGGCGACCGCTTCGATCCGCGGCGGCGTGATCAAGTAAAGGCGGCAGCGAGTGTCCCTGTTCAAGCCTTACCCTGATATATCTTGATGATGGTATCGAGCATTTCTAGCGCATCTTCGCGCTTACGCTGGAAGGTATTCCGGCCGATAATCGAGCCGCTACCGCCGCCATCTCGGACCTGTCGAATTTCGTTGAACACGCCGTCGAGATCCTTTGCGGCGCCGCCGGAAAACACCACGATCCTGCGCCCGTTAAAGGCGGACTGCATGATATGGCTGATCCGGGCGCTGAGGGATGAAACATCGATATTCTCGGATTCGTAAACCTTGCGTGCGTCGTCCAATTCGATGAAATCGGTGGGCGGCTTAACTTTGATGATATGCGCGCCCATTTCCGCGGCGAGATGCGCCGCATAGGCGGTGACGTCGATGGCGGTTTCACCGTCCTTGGAAATGTCACCACCACGCGGATACGACCAAAGCACTGCGGCGAGCCCCACGGATTTGGCTTCCTCCGCCAGTTCCTGGAACTCTTCCATCATTTCGAATTGTTCGTCCGAGCCGGGGTACATGGTGAAGCCGATCGCCGAGCAACCGAGCCGGAGTGCGTCCGAGACGCTGCCATACACAGCCTGGTCCTTGCTGGTCGCATGGCTGTTGGAACTGTTCAGCTTCAGGATCGTT
>CAYYBI010000241.1:0-3785 GCA_964469835.1 uncultured Rhodospirillaceae bacterium | reverse complement strand
GAAATTCGAGGAAGACCTGTATCGGGCGGACGAGGATTTCTGGCTCATCCCAACAGCAGAGGTGCCGCTGACGAGCCTGGTTGCCGATAGCGTTGTCGAGGCGGAAAAGCTGCCGATACGGGTCACCGCATGGACACCCTGCTTCCGCTCCGAGGCGGGGGCGGCGGGCAAGGATACGCGGGGCATGCTGCGTCAACACCAATTCAGCAAAGTGGAGATGGTCAGCATCACCCATCCGTCGGAATCCGATGCGGAACTGGAACGCATGACCGGTTGCGCTGAGGAAGTGTTGAAGCGTCTTGGGTTGTCATATCGGGTGGTCGCGCTGTGCACCGGGGACATGGGTTTCAGCGCCCGCAAGACATATGATGTCGAGGTTTGGCTGCCGGGGCAGGATCAGTATCGCGAGATTTCAAGTTGTTCGAATTGCGGGGATTTCCAGGCCCGCCGCATGAACGCGCGATTCCGGACCAAGGGCGAGAAGGGCACCCAGTTTGTGCACAGCCTCAATGGGTCGGGCCTGGCGGTCGGGCGCACCTTGATCGCCGTGTTGGAGAATTATCAGAATGCGGATGGTTCGATTACGGTGCCGGGCGCGCTGCGGCCGTATATGGGTGGCCTCGAACGGGTCTCGGCGGGCGGCTGAGGCACGCCGGGGGATCGCATGAGCCAGGCTTCTCCCCGAATTCTCGTGGTCAATGACGACGGCATCGCCGCGCCGGGATTGAAGGTCATGGAACGCATCGCCAGGCAATTGAGCGACGACGTGTGGGTGTTCGCGCCACAGACCGAGCAAAGCGGCGCGAGCCATGCGTTCACCGTCACCGGCGCCATTCAGGTTCAGCGGCTCGGCCGCCGGCGGTTTGCCATCGGTGGCAGTCCAACAGATTGCGTGTTGCTGGCGATGAGCGAGTTTCTCAAGGACGCCCCCCCGGATCTCGTGCTGTCGGGCGTGAACGCCGGCGCCAACATCGCTGAGGACGTGACGTATTCAGGTACGGTCGCGGGCGCCATGGAGGGGGCGCTGTTTGGCGCTCGCGCCATCGCCCTGAGCCAAAGAACCGGACCCGCGCGGAAACTCCACTGGAAGACCGCCGAACGGCATGCGCCCTCGGTGATCGAACGGTTGCTTTCGGTCGGTTGGACGCGCGATGTTTTCATGAACGTCAATTTCCCGGCGTGTGAGCCTGATGCCGTAGCTGGCATATCCGTGGTCAAACAGGGCCGGCGCAGCAGCGTATTCGATATCGTTCGGGTGCCGGTCCGCCGCCGTGAATTTTATCTTATCGGCGACTACCAAGCCGGCACGCCGGTTGACCGGAGCGAATCAGATTTCGTCGCGCTTGATCGCAACGAAATTTCGATAACGCCATTGCATGTAGATCTCACGCATCGTGGATCGTTAAAGAATATTCGCGCGCTTTTTGAATAAAAATTGGTTAGAAGTTCAGGTAGAAAGATAAGGTAAAAACAAATAAGACTATGTGATAAATTCACCAGCACCGTCGAAGGGAAGAGTAATCAGGTGATCCGGTGACTCCAGCAACTCAAAAAATTCGGCTTGTCCTTGCGCTACGTCGGGCTGGTATTACTGATACGACGCTTCTATCCGCGTTCGAGCAGATTCCGCGTGAGATGTTTGTACCGCAAGAATTTGTCGATCAGGCGGGGGAAGACGCGCCATTGCCGATCGGGTGCGGTCAAACCATAAGCCAACCGACGGTCCTGGCGCGCATGATACAAGCACTCGAACCCGACAATATGCTGAAAGTTTTGGAAATCGGCACCGGGTCCGGCTATCAGACCGCGTTGCTGTCCCGATTATTTCGCCGCGTCTATACCGTTGAACGGCAGCCATCGCTGCTGCGTGAAGCACAGGATCGGCTCATGGCGTTGCGGTGCAACAATGTGACGGCGCGGCTGGGCGATGGATGTCTGGGTTGGCAGGAACAGGCACCGTTCGATCGCATCCTGGTTTCCGCCGCGGCGGTCGATGTCCCGCCGGTACTTTGGGCGCACTTGGCGCCGGGTGGCCTGATGTTGCTTCCGGTCGGAGAAGAACATCACGACCAGCAACTCTTGGCGATGCGTCGCACCGAGGCCGATCCCGAGATCCGCGAGCTTGGAACAGTTCGGTTTTTGCCGCTCGTCGCCGGACGCGTTCGGCTGAGGAAAGCGGGGTAATCGCCGCATGCGCGCGGGCCGGGGAATCAATCTGTGCGGCATTCTTGCCGCGGCGCTCGCCGTGCAGTCCTGCTCTGGCCCATCGAATAAGGTTACGCTGTACGAAGAACGCGCGGCGCGGACTGGCCAAAGCCAGATAGCGTCCCGCCGCAAAACCGTATCGGTCTTTGCACCCGTGCCGCGCGCCAAGCCTCGGCGGCCACGGTCGCGCAGTGCAACGCTGGCAGCGGTTTCTTCGCCGCGTGGCGCGCCAGCAGCCGATAGCCCGGTTACCACCTTCGATCGGGCAGGTGGATCCAAATACCAGCCGGTGCCGGCCGATGGACGCCATCGCGTAAAGGCCAAGGAAACGGTCTATGCGGTATCCCGGCGATATGGTGTTCCGGTCCGCAGCTTAATCAGGCTCAACGACCTGAAGCCGCCGTTTGCGCTGCGGCTGGGGCAGGACCTCCGGGTACCGGCGCAAAAGACGCATGTGGTTGCCAAGGGGGAGACAGTTTACGCGATATCTCGGCGCCATGATGTATCGCTCAAGGAATTGGTGCGGCTGAATGCGGTTGCTGAGCCCTATACCATCAAGACCGGGCAGATGCTGTTGCTGCCGAATTCGGACAGGCCGAGCCGTCCGGCGGCGGCGCTACCACGTTCTTCGCCCGCCGGTCGTGGAAAATTGGCGCAGACGCCGATAATCCGTAAGCCTGTATTAAAGGATATTCCCACTGCCCGGCGGAGCCCCAAGCGGGTCGTGTTGCCGCCCTCGACCAATATTCCGCGACCGGCGCGGCTTAGCGGCCGAGGATTCTTGTGGCCGATCGCAGGCAAGGTCATCTCCGGGTTCGGCCCGAAGGGCAAAGGCCTGCACAATGACGGTATCAACATCGCGGCGCGGCGCGGCACTGCGGTGCGCGCCGCTCAGAACGGTGTCGTCGTCTATCGCGGCAATGAGTTGCGCGGTTTCGGGAATTTGATCCTGATTCGCCATGCAAAGGGCTATATGACCGCATATGGGCATAATGGAAAACTCCTGGTCAGGCGCGGCCAGAAAGTTGTGCGGGGGCAGGTGATCGCCCGGGTCGGCAGCTCCGGCAGCGTCGCGAAACCGCAATTGCATTTCGAAATTCGCCGGGGGCGGCGTGCGGTCAATCCACTTCGGTACCTGCGAAGCCGCCGGGCCGAACGGCCGCACAGGGTCGCCGCGCGCGGCTGATGCTGCGGTCGAAGGCCACTCAACCCTTGGGGTCGATCTCCAGGCTTTGACCCAGACGGCCGGCCAGGTCTTGGACATATTGCCACGCGACGCGGCCAGAACGCGCGCCCCGGGTAACCGACCATTCCTTGGCTTCCGCCTGCCAATCGATCTTGCCGATCTTCAAACGGAAGTACCGGATATAGCCTTCGATCATCGCGTTGAAGGTATCCTGGTCGCAATTGTGGAACCCGATCCACAGTCCGAACCGGTCGGAGAGCGAGACTTTTTCTTCGACCGCTTCGGACGGATTGATGGCGGTCGACCGTTCGTTTTCCATCATGTCACGCGGCATCAGGTGACGGCGGTTCGACGTGGCGTAGAACAAAACGTTCTCCGGCCGGCCTTCGATGCC
>CAYYBI010000240.1:0-9288 GCA_964469835.1 uncultured Rhodospirillaceae bacterium | reverse complement strand
ATGCCCACGACGGCGCCGTTGGCGGCACTTTCGGAGACGCTGTTGGCCGCCCCGTCGTTGTCGATCACCGGCGTTACCGAGAATTCGCTGGTGTCGTCGGTCAGGCCGACCACGAAGCTTTGAACGCTCGTGCTGCCGTCGGTCGACGTCGCCGTAACCTCGATGGTCTCGCTGATCGCCGTCTCGTAATCGAGAAGCGAGGAATCTGCCACCGTGACCACACCCGTGGTCGGGTCGATCGTGAACGCCCCGCCCGCGTCGTTCGACAGGCTGTAGCTGACTGTATCAGTGCCATCCGGATCGCTCGCGAACGCCGTGATGCCGACCACCGCACCGTTGGCAACATTCTCGCCCACGGCATTTGCAGTTGCATCGATATCGGCCACCAGTGAAATAGAAAATTCGGTGTTATCGTCCGTGAGGTTGACGACAAAACTCTGCGCACTCGACGTTCCATCCGACGAAATCGCGGTAACTTCGATCGGATGAGTTGCCGTTGTCTCGTAATCGAGCAGGCTGCTGTCTGATAGCGTTACGACACCCGTAGTCGGGTCGATCGTGAACGCCCCGCCCGCGTCGTTAGATAAAGAGTAGGTAACCGTATCGCCCGCGTCCGGGTCGGTTGCAAACGCAATGATACCGACGGTTGCGCCGTTCGCCGAAGATTCACCAAGGCTATTCGCGCTTGCATCCGTATCGGAAACCGCGCCGACACCTCCGACTACGCCAGGGCCTCCGGGAGGTCCACTCGGCGTGCCAACATTTTGCACCGTACCACTGACCGTTTCCGTCTCACCGGAAACAACATTCGCCAAATTGACTGCATAGTCGAGCTCGGGTGCATTACCCGTCCCGTCGGCCGCAAATATCATTTGGAGATTGGAAAATTCATCCGGCGCCAGTTCGAATTGACCACCGCCCTTGGCGGTCCCGGCGGACAAAATCGCATTCTCCGGGACACCCGAAATGGTAATCGTCGCGTTGATCTCACTTCCCAACGGCGGCAGCGGCGCCAGCCGAAGGTCAATGACGTCGACGCCAAAAGCGTCGCGAGAGTCATCGCCATCGACACTCGGTGCCGGCACACCAGTCTCCCCTTTGGGACGCGCATAGCCAAAGATTTCCGGCTCGTGCCAAGATCCCTGGTGAATATTGCCGAGCTGCGCGCTATCGTTTAGCCGCTCCGCGGATTCTAGCCGCTCCGCGGATTCCGTGCGCAGATTGGTGGGCGCGAGATCCGCCTCTTCCCGCGAATCATCACGGCTTGTCACCACAACCCATGGGTTAGTATTCGATCCAGTGTTATTCGAACTCGGCGAGTTGGCCATGCCAATCCTCAAATGCGCTACAAATTACGTTTTCAACGTCGAACCACTTCGGCCTCGGCAATTCCATTCTCTTCACACATTCGGCCTTTTCCATTAACTCAACCTTTCGAGGCATGGTTAATGGTGCAAATTGATTGAGTAAAAACTGTCACCAACCTCCATTGATACTAAAGATTCAGTCTCAAACGCAGTGTTCTCGCTCACATTTACAAATTTATTTCATATATTACTCGAAAATTCGTTTAAATTTTTGTGCTTGGTTATTTCTGCATCCCGAAAATTATCTTGACCTGATCGCCTTGAGGAAACCTATCAAGGCACATGGACACTTCATTGGCATACAAATTATTTATATATTTCCATTAGTTATAGGCTATTCGCGGTTACCCATGACTTAACGATGGATACCTGGCCGCAACAATAAAACCTTTAGATCTTTTGGTTTTACTTCGTATTCCACCGTCGCCATTCCCAGACCCGGAACGATAATCCGTCACCAAATTGCCCCTTTAAGTAGTATTTCATCGCGTGGACCGTTCGATGACACCCCCTTTGATCCGGTCTCTATGGAGTGAATTTGCCTAAGAAAAGGTAAATTTATGAGTTCCGGAATGCCGCACGCTCGGCACAGCGTCATTGCAGGAAGATTTGAAAATTTTTCTATTTATTTTATTTAATTTCGTCGCACCGCCTGGATGAGACGACCACGGCGCTCCCGAAAGATTTGAGGAGCGCGCGCATAGCCATCGACGCGCATACCGCCCAATTCCTGCCGCGAACCCGGCAATTCCCGAAATCGGGCGCAACCGCGGCTGGGTCGAGAAATCGACAATTTGGCCGTTCACCACCGCCGGCCGGCCGGTAACCATATTTTAACCGTCTTTTTTTAGGTTAACGCCGTCCAACGGGCACCGACCGCCATCCAAGCGGCCAACAGTCCGTGATTTCCACGCGGGTTCGAACGGAGTTCAGAAACTAGTGAGCCTCAGCAATTCGACGCATGCGGCTGAGCTGACGCCGACTGACAATGTTGCCTCGCCCATTCCGAAGATCGCCAGTCTTCAGGATGGGCTCGACCATGCGCGTGGTCTCAACAACAATACCGAGATCATCGTCGCATCCTTGGCGATAAACATTCTGTCGCTCGCGTTACCGATCCTGCTGCTGCAGATTTATGACCGCATCATTCCGAACCACGCGATAAGTACGTTGATTCTCTTCGTGCTGGGCTTTATTTGCGCGCAAATTGCCGATACCGCCCTAAACATCGGACGCGCCTATGTCACCGGCTGGAACGGGGCGCGCTTACAGCATGCCGTCGGCTGCGCCGCGATGGAACGCTTGATGACAAGCGACGTACAGTCTTTCGAATCACAAGCGCCGGGCGTTCAGTTGCAGCGCCTCCGTGCCGTCGATACGGTCCGTGAATTCTATTCCGGTAAGACGGCGCTTCTGTGGATCGATTTACCGTTTGGAATTTTATTCTTGACGCTTATCATGGCGATCGGCGGCAAACTAGTGATCCTTCCCATTCTTGTAATGCTGCTGGCGACGCTCGGCGCGCTCTGGACGGGACGCCACCTGCGCGCCGGTCTCGAAGACCGCACCGGCAGCGACAATCGCCGATATAATTTCATCATCGATGTCCTCAGCAAGATAGCGACCGTCAAGGCGATCGGCATGGAAAGCCTGATGGTCCGACGCTACGAACGCCTTCAGAATTACTCCGCGTCGGCCAATTACCGGTCAACTTTCAGTAGCTCGCTGGCCCGGACGACCGGCGCCATGTCGTCGCAAATCATGATGGCCGCAGTGGCCGCGTATGGCAGCACGATGGTGATCAGCGGCTCCCTGTCGGTCGGTAGTCTTGCGGCGTGCACGTTGTTGGCCGGCCGCGCCGCAAGGCCACTGATGCGGTTGCTCGGCGTTTGGACGCAGTTTCAGAATGTTCGCATCGCCCGCCGCCAGGTCGACGACATCTTCAAACTCCCCGTTGAGAATTCCGGCGCTCCGTTCAAAAGCGAGCCGGCACAGCGATCCGTCGTCGGGCGTATCGAGCTGGACAATGCGCATTTCACCTATGCGGGTAAGTCCATACCGGTTCTCAGCGGCATCAACCTGATGATCGAACCGCGCGAAACGATCGGCATCACGGGAAGCAACGGCGCCGGAAAATCGACGTTGCTCCATCTCATCTCAACACTGCTGAAGCCCGAACCCGGCCAAGTGCGCATAGATGGTGTCCCGACCGAAATTCTGGATACACAGGCGCTGCGATCCCAGATTTGCTATCTCCCGCAGCACGGCACCCTGTTTGACGGCACAATTCTTGAGAATCTGACGATGTTCAAGGTCGACGAAAATCTTGATCGGGCGTTCGAGATTTCACATCAGCTTGGGCTGAATGACGTCATCGCACGTTTGCCCGACGGGTATGACGCCCAAGTCGGCGGCGGCCCCGAAGCGGGACTTCCCGGCGGCGTTCGTCAACGTATTGCAATCGCCAGGGCACTGATCGTCGTCAAAGATCCGCGGGTCATCTTGTTTGATGAAGCAAACGCCCTGCTTGATCCCCAGAGCGACGCACTCCTCGGCGAGTTGCTGCAGCGCTATCGGGGCCGCACCACCATGATCCTGGTGAGCCACCGGCCAACAATTATTAATCTCGCCCATCGAAAGTTCATTCTCGCGAATGGTACGCTGACGCCGCAACAAACACCGCCCTCCCCCGACTCCGGCCAGGCGCCCGATACGGGCATTGTCAAATGAGCGGTTCCGCCTTCCTGACCCCACGCAAAGAGCTGCCGGAAGAGTTGCTGTCGCAGCTTCTGGTGGCGACTGACGAAAATCAAAATCAAGCGGCCAAACAGCTGGCCAATGTTCTGGTGCCGCTGTTGAACGCGCTCGGATGGCGCGGCGACCCCCGCCATGTCGCGGAGGCTATTCCGCATTTCGCGAATGATCTGGATCTTGACGGTTTCCGCAACGTCCTGGCCAACCTCAATTTCGGCACCGAGGCGCATTCGGTATGCCAGGGCGAAATCGACCCTGATTTGTTACCGTGCCTGTTCATCCCGGATCACGGCGCCATCCGCGTCATCGTGTCGGAGACCGAGAACGGATCGCAGATTTTCGACGGCAAGCTTTGCGAATACCGGGAAGACTTCGATAACGGCCTGAAAGGCACCGCCTACTACGTCTTTGAAAGCCCAATGAAGGCCGAAGCGGAACGCCTAGGTTACCGCAGTTGGATGGGCCGTATCGGCCGGCGCCTGCGGGTGATCGTTGTCCAAACATTGTTCATAACGCTGCTCTTCAATCTTCTGAGTATCGTGACGCCGCTCTTCATCATGTCGATATACGATAGCGTCATTCCGTCCGGTTCACTCAACCAGTTGTTTTTCCTGGGCCTCGGCCTGACCTTGGCCGTGGGCTTTGAAGCGGGTTTCCGGGCACTCCGGGCGCGCTCGATCGCATACGCCTCCGGGCGCATAGACCATTTGGTCGGTATCGCGACTTTCCAACAGGTCATGTATCTCCCCGCCTTACAAACAGAGAACGCGCCGCTCGGCAGCCAGATTTCGCGCCTGAAAGAATTCGAGATGGTGCGGGACTTCTTCACAGGCCCCCTTGCCGAGGCCCTGCTCGACCTCCCGTTCACCTTGCTCTTCATATTCTTGATTGCATTTCTCGGCGGCCCGATCGCCATCATTCCCGTGATCGTCGTAGTCTTCTTCGTGGGCATTGCGGCATCGGTTGGCCCGGCTATGCGGCGATTGAATTCGAAATCGGGAAATGTCCGCGCCGCTCAACAACGGTTCCTCGTGGAAGCCATGGCGAATCTGCGGAGCCTGAAACTGCTTTCGGCCGAAAAGTCCTGGCTCGAACGTCATCGCCGGATGTCGGCTGAATTGGCGGAAGCCGATTTCCGCATGTCGCTTCTCAATCAAACCGTCCAGACGCTCTCCACGATTCTGATGCTCAGCGCCGGCGTCGCGGTAATTTCCTTCGGCGCCGTGCGGGTCATGAATCTGGACATGTCGAGCGGCGCGCTGATCGCCACGATGATGTTAGGCTGGCGTGCCCTGTCGCCGCTGCAGAGCGGCCTGACCGGGCTCAACCGCGCCGATCAAATCCGTTCCGCCCTGACGCAGATTAACCGTCTGATGCGCATGCCCATCGAACGCATCCCGGGCGACGTACCGCCGCTACGCTCGGTAGGCGGCGGTATTACATTCTCCTTTGTCAGTTTCCGCTACACGCCGGAAAGCTACCCCGCGCTGTACGGCGTTTCATTCGCCGCCGAACCGGGAGAAATCGTCGCGATTACGGGTATGAACGGCAGCGGTAAATCGACAATCTTGAAACTCGCCGCCGGTATTCATAAGCCGCAGGCAGGCGCCGTTCTGATCGACGGTGTCGATATTCGCCAATTGGACGCAATCGACTTACGCCAACGAATTGGTTTTGTTCCGCAGATCCCCGTGTTCTTCCACGGGACGATCGGCCAGAACTTGCGCATGGCCAATCCCATGGCCAGCGACGCCGAGATCGATCACGCCGCCAAGACCGCGGATATTCAAGCCGAAATTCTGGCGCTGCCAGACAAATACGAAACACGATTGAATGACGTGCTGCTGAATGAACTGCCCGCCGGATTCAAGCGGAAGCTGGCATTGGCGCGCGCTTATGTCAGAAAACCGCCAATTCTCTTGCTCGATGAACCCGGCCAGTCGCTCGATTCTTCGGGCGACACCGCATTGATAAACCTCATTTCCCGGCTGCGTGGAGAAGCGACTGTGCTGATGACGACACATCGCCCCAGTCACATGCGCCTCGCGGACCGGCTGATACTGCTGAACGAGGGACGTGTCGTCTTTAATGGATCCCCGGCTGAATATCTCAATCGCCTCAAGGACAATGCCGCATGACCGACAAAGAACAAATCGTGCCGGACGCCAAACCGGTAGGCGAGAAAGGCCGTCGCCAGGGCAACCGCAGGCGTTCACGGTCGAAGGGCGGCAAGAGCCTTAAATATCTTGCGCGTTCGATCGTCCTCGAGGAAGTCGGTCCGCCGAATGCGCTTCGCATCTCGTTGATGTTGCTGGTGGCGGGCGTACTCTGTTTCGTCGCCTGGGCGGCGGTTACACCCCTTACCGAAACGGCGCGGGCGTCCGGTAACGTGGTGCCCGATGGCTCGATCGTTTCGATCCAGCACCTGGAAGGCGGTATCGTCTCGGAAATTCTTGTTAAAGATGGAGCGCTTGTTAAACCGGACACGGTCCTGATACGCCTGAATCCGACGGCGGCCATCGCGGAACTCGAGGAAAACCGCGCTCGGATCGCCGCACTCTCCGTGCAGGCCGAGCGCTTGCGCGCCTTCGCTGATGATCGCGCACCGGATTTCTCAGAGATGGATCCCGAATTCGCGCATTTGGCAGCCGATCAACTGGCGATTCACAAACTGCAATCGGAAAGCCGACAGCAGGAACAAATCGTCCTGCAATCTCAAATCGAACAACGGCAATCGGAATTGGAGGTCTTGCGCGAACAAGCCGAGTCCCTTCGGGAACAAATCGAGATTGCCGCAGAATTGACGGAGATGCGCGGAAAGCTGATGAAATCGGGCCATGTCTCCCGCGTTCTGTACCTGCGCACAAAGCAGGAATTGAAAGTTTCCGAGGGTGAACTGCGCGGCGTCATCGGCAAGATCGGACAGGCGCGCCAGGCGATCGCGGAGGCTAGGGGTAAACTCGCTGAAGCGGAAGCAAAGCGCAAAGACGCGGCCGCCACCGAAATGGGCCGCATCACCGGCGAACTCGCCCAACTCCTGCGCACCGTAGAACGGTCGCGCAACCGCGTACAACGCACTGAAATCCGGTCGCCCATTCATGGTTATGTCAAAGGACTGCAGATCCGTACGATCGGCGCGGTGATCGCGCCCGGCGGCATCGTCACGGAAGTCGTTCCCAGCGATCAGGAACTTTTCGTCGAAGCACGGGTTTTGCCGAGCGATATCGGTCATGTCGAGATCGGTCAGAAGGCAACCGTCACCGTAACGACCTATGATTTCGCGCGATATGGATCCTTGGAAGGGTCTGTCGATAGAATTTCCGCATCGACCTTCGTCGAGGAAGACGGCAACGTGTACTACAAGGCCATTATCAAACTTAGCAGTAAGTTTGTCGGCGACCAACCAGGCATAAATCCGATCGCCCCCGGCATGATCGCCGAGGTCGCGATCAACACCGGCGAGAATACGTTGCTGAAATATCTGCTGAGGCCGGTTTACGTCGCACTGGATCGATCGTTCGGCGAACGTTAGCAACACCGTCTTCGGTTGGAACTCGGCACCGTTGCGTCAGCGACAGGCAACCGAATGCATCCACGCGCCCATTGTGACATTTGCATCATCTTCACTCGGAAAGTCCACCTGGAATTCAAGTTGACGCTTATAATGTCCACGTTCCCTCGCTACTACTTTCATCGTGACTGGCATACCGCTGCCAGGAGTGTCTATCAGCCGGTCTTGAGGGGAAGATGAGGCAAAACGACGATGGTTGGCAAATAGCCAAGCTGTTGGTCGAAAAACACGGTGAAGATGCGCCCTACAGAGCCTCGCTAAAAGCCCAACAGCGGCTTGCGGCGGAGGACTTCAAAGGGGGCGCCGCTTGGATCGGGATTGTTCGGGCAATAGATCAATTACTCGAAACGGTCGAACCGAGACGAGCGCAGTGACTTGTGTACCGCCCTACCCTCGGGTAGGGCGTTTTCTTTTGGATTAGCGGAACCGCGCCAGCCGAATACTAAGTGTCGGAATCGACAAACGCATCGATTCCATTTTGAGGCCGCACCCATAGATTTGGAACCATAATAAACGGGGCGACCCTATTATAGGGCCGCCCCCTCATCCGTTCTGGCGCGCCTACGCCGATGCGGTATGAAAATGCCTAGCTAACGATTTTCCATGAACCATCTGGCTGACGGCACGCGGTCCCGTAGGCCCGCTCCGTTTTGCCGCCAATCGAGACTGATTGCTGAAACTCGCGGCAATAATCGCCGGCGGATGTTGTCCCTTCGCGCACCGGTGTAACCGTGCCGGCGTGTCCACTCTCTGGATTCTTCCAACTAATGGATTCCCCGATCGGCGCGGTTTGGGCCTGCCCCATGGCCTTTCCCGCCGCGATGCGGTCCGCATGGTCGAGGCTGCGGCCGATTTCGCTCCCCAGCACGCCGCCGAGGAATACACCGGCCGCGGTCGCCGCAACTTTGCCGCCGCCCTTACCAAACCGGGAACCGACCAACCCGCCCAGAGCGGCGCCCCCGACGGTGCCAAGCACCTGCTTGTTGCCGGGCCCGTCTTGGCCTGGCTGCGCGCAACCGGCCATCGCGAGCGCAACCACGACAACCGACGCCTTTATCGCCTTAGATCGCATCTAGATACCCTCCAATTGAATAAGTCGCGCTAAACGGCATTACGCCGATCCGCCGCGCTAATTTCCATCCTACGGCCGCATTTGGGTAATTTTATGGCTCAATTGGTGGAAAATTTCTATCGTTAGGTATTTTATTAACTCCCTAATATTGATTGATATTTACTGAACCATGGCTGGGCTTCTTCGAACAGGGCCGCCACTCGCAAGATCGAAGTATCCGCAAGCCAGGGTCCAACAATTTGTAGCCCAACGGGAAGCCCTTCCTCCGTCCAGCCGCATGGCACCGTGATCGCGGGATGACCGGTCAGGTTGAACGGATGGGTATAGGGATACCATGCGTCGCGCGGACCGCCGGCCGGCCGGCCATCGATATCGATTAACTCGAATAGGTCATGGTCGGCCGGGATCGCCGGCCGGGCCAATGTGGGCATGACCACAAGATCTACATCGTCGAACCAGGCCTGGACGCTCCGAAACACCGATGTGCGAACCGCCATTGCGTCCTGGACGTCGACCGCGCCCGC
>CAYYBI010000239.1:0-4619 GCA_964469835.1 uncultured Rhodospirillaceae bacterium | reverse complement strand
CGGCGGGCGGCTTGGTCGGGGACACCGACACCCATCAACACCATCTCGCCGAGTTGCAGGCTCGCCTCGATGGTCTCGGGGATAACGTGGCTGGCGCCCCGGGCGATCAACCGCGCTGCATGCGCGCGGTCGCGGGCGCGCGCGTAGATGACGAGATCCGGCCAGTGCATGCGCGCGGTCGCGACCACGTGCTCCGCAGCATGCGGGCTGTCCATGGTCACCACCAGCCCCGCGGCCCGGTCGACGCCGAACTTGCGTAACATGTCTGGCCGGCTCGCGTCGCCGTAGAAAATGCCGGCGCCGGCGGTGCGGAAGCGTGCGATCAGGTCCGCATCGACGTCGAGCCCGACATGCGGCAGCTTCTGGGCGTCCAGTACCGAGCCGAGCATCTGGCCGACGCGGCCATAGCCGACGACGATGACATGGCCGGAAAGGCCGGCCGGGATGTCGGTGTCGCGGTCGCCGCGTTCCGCTTCCCGAGCCTCGACGGCGCGGGCCAGCTTGCGGGCCACTTGGGCCACCAGCGGCGTCGCGACCATCGTCATGCCGGTGACGATCAGCATGAACTGGGCGGTGTCCTTGGGCATCAAGCCGAGTCCATAGGCCATTCCGATGACGAGGAAGGCGAACTCGCCGCCCTGGCCCAGCAGCAGGCCAGCTTCCAGCGCCACCGGTCGGGACTCGCCGAACCATCGCGCCAGGGCGTACACGATCGGGCTCTTGACCAGATACAGCCCGAAGACCGAGGCGATCAGCCACAGTGGTCTGGCGGCCACCTGGGCGATATCGATGCTCATGCCGACCGAAACGAAGAACAGGCCGAGCAGCAGGCCCTTGAACGGCTCAATGTCGACCTCGATCTCGTGCCGATATTCGGTCTCGGCGAACAACAGCCCGGCGAGGAAGGCGCCCAACGCCATCGACAGGCCGAACTGCTCGGTGGCGAGCGCTGTGCCGACGATAACCAGGAGAACGAAGGCCAGAAACATCTCGCGATTGGCCGTGCTGCCAATGAAGCGGAACACCGGTCGGATCACCAGGCGTCCGATGGCCAGGATGGCGGCGACGGCGATCAGCGCCTCGCCGATCGCCCGGGCAAACGCGGCCGGCACCGGCGCGTCGCTTTCCGCCGCAAAGACGCCGATCAAGAACAGGATCGGCAACACTGCCAGGTCCTGGCACAAAAGGATGGCAAAGCTAGCGCGGCCCGTCGCTGTGCCCAGGCGTCGGTTCTCGGCCAGTAACTGCATGACGATCGCGGTCGAGGAGAGCGCAAATCCGGCGCCGAGCACCACGGCGACGGCCAGAGGATTGTCGAAGAGCCAGGCGATGACGGCGATCACCGTGCCGGTCACGACGACCTGCGCGCCGCCCAGCCCAAAAACCCTGCGGCGCATCGCCCACAGCCGGTCGAGCGAAAGCTCGAGCCCGATCATGAACAACAAGAACACAACGCCCAGTTCAGCCAGAGGGCGGACGCCTTCCAGGTCGGTGATCAAGAAATAGTGCAGCCACGGCAACGCGTCGGCAAAGCGCACCATGCCATGCGGCCCGATCGCCAGCCCGACGACCAGAAAGCCGAATACCGGACTGATTCCCAGGCGACGGACCAGCGGGACGACGATGCCGGCGGCGAAGAGAAAAACCATCACCTCGCGTAGATTAAGGGTCTCGACATACATAAGTTTCTCTGATCGCGTTCGGACCTGCTCCGGTTTAGCTCATCTCGACGACCAACAGAACGGGGAAATCTCGTTCATTAGGCTCTGCCACCCGCAGGCGAGGGCGTGAAAACGTACAATCTCCCGGCCGCGAGTTGCGACTAGTTCCCTGGGCCTCCTTTTTTTGCCGTTTAGAAGCACCCAAAAAGCGCCAATCAAGGACCAGTGATTGGTTGCCGAAGAGTAATTACTGATGTCTGCTCCGGGTCATAATCAGACTCTCCGCCGCTGCTACATATTGTCCGCTGTTGGGGGAGAAGCGGACGTAAACGGCGGCAAATCGGACATCGATTGTCGTTCTGAATGATCCTGAAAAAGCATCAGATTTGATAGGACAAATAATTACCGGAACAGGTCGAACCAATCCTCGCAGTAGGACATATCTGAATGCGGTCGCTTCATCGCCAGGATTTCGCACATCATTCGCTCACAACTATCAACGCCCAGGCCCCAGATACACACCGGCGTTGCCGCAACAAAGACAGTGACGCCGACAACGATTGCGAGTGCTAACGTTTTGAGCGTTTCTTTTCGGTTCATTGAGAATGATCCGGGTGGTTGCCTTACACCTTAATCAAGACGAAAAAAACGCCGCGCGAAGGGAAAGCACGGCGAGTGGTTCGTGGAGGTATCGCGGATAAGAAATGATAGAATTTTTATACCGTCGGCTTCGGAACCAGACAGTGACGCGGCTCACGGCCCCGGGAAAATTCGTTGTGACGGTTGTCACGAATTTATGAGGCGGTTTGCATGTGCCAGCCGATTACCCCCAAACCCTTCCAATTTGGGCGGCCATGAATGTCCTTCGAGCCGCACGTCTGACACTGCAACGGGCCGTGGATGCAATGGGCTATACTCACCGTAGGGCAGCCGGGGGGGCGCTATGTTCAGCCGTCTCTTAGGCATTTGAACTAGGAAGAAGGAGCACCGTGACAAATAGGGTCAATTTCTGCGTGTGCTTGGTCATTCTCGCACACTTCATGAGTGGCTGTGCAACAGAACTTGTTCCTACATCACAAGCATGGCCAGTACCTAAAAACCGCTTACTGACACAGAAATGGCGGTCTCCAACCACTGACACTGGAAGCTTAATTGTTAAGCGTGACCGTGGATTAGTAGAAACAGACTGCTTCAGCCGTGTTTACATAGAAGGCGTTCCAGTTGCTGATTTGGATGCCAGTGAAATGGTTGAGTTTTTCCTACCCGCTGGTGAACATATTTTAGAAATTGGAGTAGGCGGTGAGGAACTTTGCGAAGGCTTTAGCGAGGAAAAACTTACTGGAGCCTCGGTTATAATTACTAAGGGCCGTCAAAAGGTTTTCCGCATAAAAACTGGTACGGGAGGCACAGTATTAATACCGACCACCCCTTAATAAAGAACCATTACAGACGGGGGGGCCTTCGGGCGTTGTCAGAGCAATTCGACTTGAGCGTTGCAAGGGTCGCCCGTAGCTTCGGCGGATGAACAATCCGTTCCGCTGTTTCAACAGTTCACCCAAGATCATCCGCCTGACAGTGATGATGTACATCCGTTATCCGCTGTCATTGTGCCAGGTCGAGGACCTGCTGTTCGAACGTGGCATCGACATTTGCCACGAGACCGTGCGTTTCTGGTGGAACCGGTTCGGTCCGATGTTCGCCGCGGAGATCCGGAAGCGGCGCGTTCTTCGTCGGTCCTATTCGCAGTGGCGATGGCACCTGGATTAAGTGTTTGTCCGGATCAACGGGGAGACCCATTACCTGTGGCGCATCGTGGATCATGAAGGCGAAGTCCTCGAAGTTTTCGCCACGAAACGCCGGGATCGCAAGGCTGCGCTGAAGTTTATCAAGCGTGCAATGAAGCGATATGGCCAGCCAGGGACCATCGTGACGGACCGGCTTCGCTCCTATGGGGTCGCGATGAAGGTCCTTGCAATCGTGACGCGTCAGGAATGTAGGCGCTGACTCAATAACCGGGCCGAAAACTCACATCAGCCGTTTCGCCGAAGAGAGGGTGCAATGGCGAAATTCAGGGACGTGAAGACCCGGCAAAAATTCGCCGCCTTTCATGCCTCGATCCACAACCATTTCAACCTGGACCGCCACCTCAATCGCCGTGATATCTTCAAGCAGAACCGTTCGGCTGCCTTGGCCGAATGGCGTCAGCTGGCGGCCTGAAAACCACGGTATCTCGCATTTTGGAGACCGGTTCGCATTAGACTGACGCCACCTCGGAGGGCCATGGTGTCTAGTGAAGCCGGAACGTCCGGAATGGGTCTAAACCGGCAGTCAGGTGCGGCCGCTGGAATGTCCGCTCCTGAGGGCTGAGCGGACGAAATCAGTGGCAAAGCGGACATCTCTAGCAGCATTCAAACGTCGGGATTTCACGCCGCCTTTGCGCGGGTATCCATGGCGAATTCCTCGAACTTGGCAAGCATATCCAAGTCGAGATGGCCTTTCATGCTTGTCATGATACCGAAGGCCTGCTCATAGGACATCGCCGGTTTATAGGCCCGTTCGTCGATGAGGGCCGAGAATATGTCCGCAATCGAGGTCAGGCGGACCAGGTCATCGAGCTGGCCTCCGTTCAGGCCGTCCGGGTAGCCAGACCCGTCCAGTTTTTCGTGATGGTGCACGGCCATGGCGGCGACGCGCGGATCGAGACCTTCCATGCTGTCCATGATCTCGCGCGAAAAGGCCGGATGATCACGCATCTGTACCTGTTCGGCATCGTCCAGTTTGGCCGGCTTGTCGAGAATGCCCAGCGAGACCCATGCCTTGCCGATATCGTGCAGCATTCCGCCCACGCTCAGCAATGTCAGATCATCCGCCTTGATGCCGATATTGTGGCCGAAATGAACGATCGCGCCACAGACGAACATGCAGTGGCGATAGGTGTAATCGTGATGGTCCTTGATT
>CAYYBI010000238.1:0-10831 GCA_964469835.1 uncultured Rhodospirillaceae bacterium | reverse complement strand
CCAACGGCAACTGCGGCGCCCAGCCTTCGCGAATATCCTTGTCGCTCGGCGGCGAGCCGGTCTTGTAGTCGATAATGACCAATCCGCCGCCGGTATCCCGGTCGATACGGTCGGCCACTGCCGTCAATTCAAATGGCCCCGCCGGTCCGTCGAGGATCAACGCGCCGCGCACTTCGGTCTTCGTCCCGGCGATCGCGGCGCGGTTCTCGGCTTCGCGATCGACGAACCAGCGGGCGATGCGCGTGAAGCGCGGCCACCAAAAGGCGAAGACCGACGGCCAGGCCAGATAACTCCCGAAGGCCTCCTTGCCGACCGCCAGCAGCCGGTCATAGGCGTCGCCGCCGGGCGCATCCCCTTGCTCGCTTAAATACCGATCGAGCGCCGCATGGATTATGGTACCCCGATCGGCGGCGCCCGGGTCCGCTTCGAGCGGGTCAAGCGGACGCAGGCCGAGGATATGTCGGGCGTAGATGCCGTAGGGGTCGCGCCGCCAGGTTTCGATCTGGGTCACGGACAACCGGCGTGGACGGGCGGAAACGGGCGGCTGTGGCGCCGGCGCCATCACCGGCCGGTGACCGTCGACTTTCAACAGACCGCGCTGCAAGGCGCGCCAATTGGTTTCCGGCGCGAGCCGGTCGGCCAGTTTCGCGCCGTCGAGAATCGCTGAAAGCCGCAGCAGCCAGCGCGACGGTACCGTCGGCGTTCCTTCCATTTTCTGCGATCGCGTCAGCGCCACCCGCGGCGCGCACAGCAACTGCGTGAAATCATGCGCCGACAGCCCAATCCGGCGTTCCGGCAACGGCAGGCCGAACTCGCCACGCATCGGCCGGTTCATCCACGGGTCCGGCCGCGGTTCACCCGGCCAGACCCCTTCGTTGAGACTGCCCAGCACAATCAGGTCGGCGTGCTGAAGCCGCGCCTCGAGCGGCCCCCAAATATGGAGGCGCGGATGGCGGCTGTGGCGCGGCCGCACCGTACGGCCCTCCATCAGGGCGTCCAGCATGTCGGGATAGTTGGCCGGCGGAATTTCGGGCAGCGTGACCGCAGCGTCGCGAAGCTCCAGAACGAACTCGCCCAGCGTCTCGCCAGCCTCGCCATCCCACAGGCGCGCCGCGCCTTCCTCCGCATCGCTACGGGCCAGCCGCTCCGCCGCCGCGACATGCCCGTCCACCAATTCGGACAGGGAGACGCGATCCCGCGCGAGCAAATCCCCAAGCGCTGAAAAGCCGTCTTCGAGATCGTCCAGCAATGCCATGATTTCGGCTTCCTCGGCCGGAGGCGGCGCATCCCGGCCGTCGAGCGCGGTCAAGGCGGCGCGCAGCTCGGCAATCCCCGGCGCCGGCCGCGGCCCCCGCAGTACCCACCGTTCGAGCAATCGCGCCCGGCGGCGGAGCACCCCCGGCGCGGTTCCACCAAGAGCGAGCGGATGCTTACAGACGGCGAGCAGCGCAACCGGCGCGAATCCGTCGGCCACCATGCGGGCAACCAGGCGCAGGAATACGCCGGGCGCGGTGTCGCCCAACGGCCGGCCGGCGGAGTCATCGATCTCGATATTCCATCGGCGCAGCGCGACCACGACACGCCGGGCGAGCCGCCGATCGGGCGTGACCAAGGCGGCGGTACGACCCGGCGTCTCCAGCGCCCGGCGCAGCATCAGGGCTATGACTTCCGCCTCTTCTTTTTCTCCCGGGCAATCGATCCGTTCGATGCCGTCGAGCGCGGCCGCCGGAATTTCCCCCAGATCGCGCCAGGCGTCGGTGGTTTCGGCCGGCCGCAACGCTTCGCTCGCCAGGGCCGCCCGGGCCATTGATTGCGGCGTCGGTGCGACCGGGGAGGGCCAATCCCGGACGTCGGCGCGAGACAGCCCGAGCCGGCCGAGCAGCCGGTGCAGGCCGAATTGCGGGTGCGTCTGATCCTCCGCCGCCGCATCCCATGCCCGCGCGTCCATGTCCCGGTCGAGGCCGGGCAGCACGACGGCCCCCCGAGGCAGACCGGCGACCACGGCAAGCAGATCGGCCGTGGCGGGCACGCTGCCGGTGGAACCGGCCGCGATGACCGGCCCCGGCGGCGGCGTTGCACTCCAACGGCGGACCACCGAGCCGATCAACCGATTGCGGCGCTCCGCCGGGTCGAGCGCGCCTTCGGCGGCAAGCAGGCGCGGCCATTGCGCGGTGGCAATCTTCAGGAATTCGACGGTCCGCTCCCAATGATGGGCGTATTCGCGCGGTGCCAGCGCGTCGAGCCGGTCGAAGTCGAGCCGTTCAATCTGCACCTGATCGATCAGCCGCGCCAATTCCTGCGCCAGCCGCACCGCATGATCATCGGTAATGCGGCCGAGTTCTTCGCCGTCGGTCGCCCGGTCCCAGGCAAGGATCAACTGCGCCATAAGCAGCAACCGCCGCGATTCGGAAATGGCCGGCGGCAGCGCCAGCTCCTCATATCCGGGCGTCTCGCCGATCGCCGCCTCCTCGGGCTCGACATCACCGATCGGCCGCATCCGCGGCAGCAACAGGGCCTGACCGTCGGACTGCCGCAGGAAAGCGTCGCGCAGCGCCCGGCAGGCGCGCCGGGTCGGCAACAGGATCGTGGAGTGGGCGAGCTGCAGCGGATCGTCGCCCGCATCGGCCAGCACACCGGCGGCCAGCGAATCGACGAAGGAGGCGCCCGGCGGAATGGAGAAGACGCCGACGGGACCGCTCATGGTCCGGTTCCGGCCGCCATGGCTTGCTCGGCGCGGATCAAATCTTCCGGCGTGCCGACGTGATACCATTCGCCGTCATGCGGCAATCCGTGCAAGCGCCCCTCTGCCTGCGCCCGATCGAAGAGTACGTTCAGCGAGAACGCCCCGTCGGGCGCATTTGCAAAAAGCCGCGGATGCAGCACCTGAACGCCGGCGAAAACGTAATCCGCCGGCACCCCTTTCTGTCGCCGCAGGATCCGGCCGTCGGCCGAACAATCGTAGTCGCCGCCGCCGGCGTATCCGACCGCGCGGCCGGTCGGCTGAAGCAGCAATAGCGCGTCCATCTTCGCACTGTCCCAGGCCGCGCCAAGACGGTCCAGCGCCGGTTGCGCGCCATCGCGCCAAACCGCATCGCTGTTGACCACGAAAAAGGGATCCGCGCCCAGCAAAGGAAGGGCCCGGCAGACGCCGCCGCCGGTCTCGAGCCGATCCGGTTCGTGCGACAGGCGCACGTCCGGCTGGCCGGCTAGATGGCGTTCGATCATCTCCGCCTTGTAGTGCGTGTTGACCACAAGCCGCGCGACGCCCGCGGCACGCAAACGGTCGAGCGCGTGATCCAGCAGCGCGCGCCCCTGCAGCGCGACCAGCGGTTTCGGGCAGGAGTCGGTGAGCGGCCGCATGCGAAGGCCGAGTCCGGCCGACAGCACCATCGCGCTTCGAATTGCAGTCATGAGTCCCCTCCGCGCGGCGCAACGCGATCTCCGGCGGGGATCTCGCGGTCGATCCATTCCCGCATGCCGCGCAGCGCGGGATGTGCCAAATCGCCCTCCAGCCAGCGCCAGACGCGCACGATGTGTTTCAGATAGACCGGTTTGCCGTCGCGCCGGTCGAGGCGGGTGAAAATGCCCAGGATCTTGGCGCTGCGCTGCGCGCCCATGACCGCGTAGGAGGCCATGAAGGCATCCCGGTCGAGGCCCGGCATGGCGTCGAAATACCGGTCGAGCAAACGCCGGGTCAGGGCAGGCGGCACGTCGCGCCGGGCGTCTTCGCACAAGGACACCACGTCATAGCTGACCGGTCCGATCACCGCATCCTGGAAGTCGAGCAGCCCGCAGGCCGCGATCCCCGAGCGGGCATTCAGAAGCATGAGGTTGTCCACATGGTAGTCCCGCAGCACCAGGGTCGCCGGCACCGCGCGCGCCGCGGCCAGGGCAGCCCGCCACTTCATCAGGTATTCTTCGCGCAACGCGTCCGGGGTCGGCGCGTTCCGGATCGCCGGCAGATACCAATCCACGAACAAGGCCGCCTCGTCCAGCAGCCGGGCGTCATCGTAGGGCGGCACATCCGCCGCCGTGCCCGGGTCGAACCGGCGGTGCAGTTCGGCCAGCACGTCGACCGCCAGCTCGTACAGCGGCGTCTCGTCCCGGCCCGCCGCGATGAGCCGCGTATAGGTATCGTCTCCCAAATCCTCCAGCAGCAACAGCCCGGCGTCCGTATCCGCCGCGTGGATGCGCGGTGCGCTCAGGCCGATGCGGTGAAGATGCGCGGCAATCGCGACAAATGGACGGACATCTTCCTGCGGCGGCGGCGCGTCCATCAGCAACATGCGGTCGGCACCACGCCACAATCGCTCGTAACGCCGGAACGACGCATCCGCCGCCAGCGGCGCGCGGCGCGCATCACCCCAGCCGTGCGCCGCCAGAAATTCAACGATCGCCTGATCGCGGTCAGTCATCGCGATACCGCTGCAACGCAGCCGCCGCGACGTCCAGGCGTTCGCCCCAAGACACACCGCCGGCGATTGCAATGTGGCGCTCCGTCTCGCCCGCGCCGGCGGGTATGGAAATCGTAATCTCCAGACGGTCGGCCGGGGTGAGCGGACCGAGCCGCTCGGGCCATTCGATCAGGACGATGCCCTCGGCCGGCGCCTCGTCGAATCCCAGTTCCCAGACCTCCGACGGCGTCTCGATGCGATACAGATCGAAATGAAAGATCGGCGTCGAATCCATCTCGTAGATTTGCAGCAATGTGAAGGTCGGGCTCGGCACGTCCTGCTCCCGGCCGGCGAGCGCCCGGATGAAACCGCGGGCAAAAGCCGTCTTGCCGGACCCCAGATCGCCGGACAGTGCGATGATGTCGCCGCGTCGGGCGATCGACGCCACGGTTTCGGCAATCTGCACGGTGTCCGCCTCCGAAACGACGCGGAGCGACACGCAAGGTCGGCCCTGCGCTGGCGTATTCATGGAGGATGATTTTACCATCCGGGGCCGGGCGGATGAAAGCATCTAACGCGACGTCGCGAGCTGCCGGTCCGGCTGGCCGGCCGGAATTCGGCATGTGGCGACGGTCCCCACACCGGCCTTCGAGGACAAGGCGACCTGACCGCCATGCAGTTCGATCAGGCTGCGGACGAGCGCCAGGCCAAGGCCGACGCCGGAACCGCGAACCTGTCCGTCGCCCACCTCGAACCGGTCCAACAGGCGGTCGCCGCTGCTGTCGTCGAAGCCGACGCCGGTATCGGCAATGGACAGGACGATGTCACCATCGTCGCGCCGGGCGGAAATTGTGATCACACCGCCCGCCGGCGTGAACTTCATGGCGTTCGACAGCAGGTTTCGCAGCACCTGACGAAACCGGTTCGGGTCGAGAACGACGGGCCCGACGTCGTCCGCGCACTCCAGGGTAAGCGAAAGTCCGCGCGCTTCGATCGCCGGCTGCGCCCGCTCCGCCTCTTCGCGCAACAGTGGCTCGAGGTCGGTCGGCTGGCGCTTGATTTCCAGATAGCCGGCCTCGATCGCCGCACAATCGAGCACATTGTTGATCATCACGAGAAGCTGGCCGGTGGCAGTCACGATATCATCGAGATATTCCCGTTGACGGCCGGATAAGCCATCGACGGCCTCATCACGCAACAGCAACTCGGTGAAGCCCTGGATCGAATTGAGCGGCGTTCGTAATTCGTAGCTCATACGCGCAATAAACTCGGTCTTCAATTTGTCTGCCTGTTCAAGGGCGGCGTAGCGGTCCTCGAGCACGCGCTGGACGCGGATGCTATCGGTGACATCCAGATAGGTCACCAAACAGCCGCCGTCGGGCAGGGGCACGATGGTGTATTGCAATGTCGTACCGTTGGTTCGCTCCAGACGGCCGCTAAGCGGTTTCGGTTCGGTTACCTGGAGAACGAGTTTCTCCCGCAGCCGCGCCCAGTCCGCGTTGGGCTTGAAATAATGCCGTACCTTGTCGAGCAGTTCGCCGATCCTCGGTTCGCCCTGCAGATCGAATTCATTGAACCGCCAATGCTGGACCAAGGCCGGATTCCAGAGCCGTAACCGGCCATCCGCGCCATATACCGCCACCGCCTCGTGAAAATTGTTCAGCGTCTCCCGCTGCACCGCAATCAAGGTGTTGTACGATCGCTCAAGCGCCAAACGGTCGGTTACGTCCTCATAGACGAACAGTAATCCGCCGAAGGGATGCGGCGCGGTGACGAGCCGAAGCGTCCGGTTGTCGGGCAGATGCATCATCGATTCCGCCGGGTCGATAAGCGACGTGAAAAGCGCGTCCTGCTCCTGTTTGTACATCGGGAAATCGACAATTTCGGGCAAGCGCCGCAATTCACGCAGGATATCAAGAAGCTCGCTATAGGTCGGCTCATCGCGAATATGCGCGGCATCGATCCGCCACAACCGGGTGAACGCGGTGTTGAAGAATTTGAGCCGGCGGTCGGGACCGAAAACCGCGATCGCGGCCGCCAGACGCTCCAGAACCTCGTCATGGGCCGCGATTTGCTCTGCAAGGTCGGTTTGCACCCGTTCCAGCGTCGTCACGTCGGCGGCGTGACCGACCGTGCCATCGTCGCCCTGATCGATGACGGATTCGGTCAATTCGAGGAGCCGCCGTTCTCCATCGACGATGAAATGCCGGCTTTCCGTTTGCGCCGCACCGGCTTTGGCCGCGCGCGCCGCGAGCCGCGGCTCGATCAATGGCGGCGGATCGACGAGCGCCGCCGCCGCACGGTTGCGCCCCTCGATCGACAGGTCCGCACCGCGCCACCACACCGGAAAAGGCAGCGCGTCGAACACCGATTGCAGATGCGATATGGCGGACCGCTGCCGGTCAAGCTCGTCGGTGAGTTTGCCCGTCCGCCGCTCCATTGCCGCGAGCCGTGCCTTCGCGGCACGAAGGCGGCGCCAGAACAGGTACAGCGCCAGCAGCAGCCCCGACACGAGGAAGCCCAACACCCCCAACGGCGCAGCCATGGCGGCATCCGCCGCAAGGCCGGGGCGTATCGCGATTGGGCCCACCCAAACAAAGATGGCCATGAGTGCGATTGGCGCTCGAGTCACGCGGCGCAGTCTAGGCAGCATGCCATTGAGCCACAAGCGTAACTACGGTCTCCGCACGCCACAGAACGCGTCAGTAGCGGTAGTAATCCGGCTTGAAGGGGCCCGCCGGCGACATGCCGAGATACTCGGCCTGAGCCGCCGACAATGTGGTGAGCTTGGCTCCCAGTTTTTCGAGGTGCAGCGCTGCGACCTTTTCGTCGAGATGCTTGGGCAGGACGTAGACTTTTTTCTCGTAATTATCCGCGTTGCGCCACAATTCGATCTGGGCCAGCACCTGATTGGTGAAAGACGCGGACATCACGAAACTCGGATGGCCGGTACCGCAGCCAAGGTTGACCAGACGTCCTTCGGCCAGAACGATCAGCCGCTTGCCGTCGGGAAACTCAACCTCGTCGACCTGTGGCTTGACGTTATGCCATGGATAGTTGCGCAGGGCCTCGATTTGAATCTCGGAGTCGAAATGCCCGATATTGCTGACGATTGCCCGGTCCTTCATTTGTCGCATGTGCTCGATGGTGATCACATCCACATTGCCCGTCGTCGTCACGAAGATATCGCCCAGCGCCGCGGCGTCCTCCATGGTGACCACTTCGTAGCCTTCCATCGCCGCCTGCAAGGCGCAGATCGGATCGATCTCGGTCACCAGCACGCGTGCACCCAGGCCGCGCAGCGAGGCCGCCGACCCCTTGCCCACATCGCCATAACCGCAGACGACCGCGACCTTGCCCGCGACCATGACGTCGGTTGCACGCTTGATCCCATCGACAAGGCTTTCCCGACAGCCGTACAAATTGTCGAACTTCGACTTCGTCACCGAGTCGTTCACATTGATCGCCGGCACCGCGAGCGACCCGTCCCGTTCCATTTCGTAGAGCCGGTGAACGCCGGTCGTCGTTTCTTCCGACAGGCCGCGCACATCCTTCATCAACGGCGCGAATTTTTCGTGCATGACCTTCGTCAGATCACCGCCGTCATCGAGCAATATATTGGGCCGCCAGCCGTCCGGCCCCTCGATCGTCTGATCGATGGCCCACCAGAATTCCTCCTCGCTCATGCCTTTCCAGGCAAAGACCGGAACGCCGGTCGCCGCGATCGCCGCCGCCGCCTGATCCTGCGTCGAGAATATGTTGCACGAAGACCAGCGCACCTCGGCACCGAGCGCCGTCAGGGTTTCGATCAGCACGGCGGTCTGAATGGTCATATGCAGGCAGCCGGCGATACGCGCGCCGCTCAGCGGCTGTTCGGCGCCGAATTCGTCGCGCAGCGCCATCAGCCCGGGCATTTCGGTCTCGGCGATGGCGATCTCCTTGCGGCCCCATTCGGCCAGACTTGAATCGGCAACCTTGAAATCTTGTGCGGCGGTCATATGTGTTTCCCTCAGGAATAAAGCGGGTCTAATGCGGCGCTAGCCCGTTTTCAGGACTTCTCGGCGCTCGGGGTATAACAGTGCCATCGGTCAGCGACAAGACCGCAATCGGCGGCGTCGATTGGCCTTAATCCCGTAAGCGCGACCGCCGTACCTAGGTCTCTACCGTGACAAACGGATAAGAATCGATGAAGCCCCTGTTATTGGCCGCGGCCCCTGTAGGCACCCGGTAGGTCCAGGCAGCGTTCTTCACCTGCTCGCCACGCACCGTCACGCTGTAATAATTCACCATCCCCTTCCAGCCGCAAACCGTGCAGTGGTCCGTAGGCACGAAGTCCACGCGCCGCAGGGATTCGGATGGGAAATAGATATTGCCATCGACAGCCTCGAACCGGTCGCTTTCCACAATAACCGTGCCATTGCATCCCTCCCCGTCCCACAATGCCGCCGGTCAGCGTGTTGCCAGCCGGTTCATTTTTCGTCAAACCCACCCGCCACGAGCGACCTCAAAGCGGCAAGCGCCGCCTGCGCGTCGTCCCCTTCCGCCCGCACCAGAATTCGGCTCCCGGTCGCCGCGGACAACATCATCAACCCCATAATCGAGTCGCCGGGAACGGTGGCGCCATCCTTCGAAACGGTGATCTGGGCGTCGAAGGATCCGGCCAATTGTGCGAATTTCGCCGCAGCCCGCGCGTGCAGGCCGCGCTGATTGGTAATCTTGAGATCCGCTTCAGCCATCCGCCCCCGTCGCTCCCGGGGCGGCCTGCTCGACGAGCAGCCGGGACGCCACATTGATGTATTTCCGCCCTGCCTCTTGGGCACTGACCACCGCGTCGGCAAGCGCCACGCGCTCGCGAATCGACGCCAGACGAACCAGCATGGGCAAGTTTACCCCGGCGATCACTTCCACATGCGCCTGATCCATCGCCGAGATTGCCAGGTTGCACGGCGTACCGCCGAACATATCGGTCAGCAGCACCACACCGGCGCCTTTGTCCACTTGGGCAATGGACTCCAGAACTTCCGCCCGGCGCTGCTCCAAATCATCATCGGCGCCGATGCAGACGGTCATCACATTACGCTGAGGCCCGACAATATGCTCAAGCGCTGAAAGGAATTCCACCGCCAGGTTGCCATGGGTTACCAGAACGATGCCGATCATGCCGCAATCTCCGCGATTGAGCGCTGTCGCCGTTGTATCATGACGGATTCACAATCCTATCGCTGCCGCCATCGATATCGCGATGGGAAACGCCGACCCGCCATGTGTGTGCCGACAGCCATTCCGCAAGGCGCGTTGCAACAAAAACGCTCCTATGCCGGCCGCCGGTGCATCCAATGGCAATCGTCAAGTAGCTTTTGCCTTCTTCCGCATAGCGCGGCAACAGGATCTCGAGCAGACCGGTAACCGCGTCGAAGAACCCGTCGAAATCCCGATCGGCCGCGACCGCGTCTTGCACGGGACGGTCTTCGCCGGTGAGGTTGCGTAACGCCGGATCGTAATGCGGATTGTTGAGGAACCGCACATCGAACACGAGATCGGCCTCACGCGGCACGCCATAGCGATAGCCAAACGACGTCACGAACAGGCTCATCCCTACGCCGCTATCGCCGACGAATTGATCGCGCAGTCGCTCGCGCAGGTGCCAGGGGGATATGCCCGTGGTATCGATCACCACATCCGCGCGCCCGCGCAACCGCGACAGCATGCGCCGCTCAATCTGAATCATATCAGGAACCGGCCGATCGGAATCGAGCGGATGGCGGCGGCGTGTTTCGGCGTAGCGGCGCAGCAGAAATTCGTCGTCACAATCCAAAAACACGGTACGAACGTCCAATTCCGCCGCGCCGATCAAGCGGTCGAGTTCGTCGATAAACGGATCGACGCCGAAATCGCGGGTGCGAATGTCGACGCCAATGGCGAGCGGCCGCCGCGGACCGGCGCCGCCGATTTCCGGCCCCGATCGGACAAGGCCGCCCAGCAAGGACAGCGGCAGATTGTCCACCGCCTCGTAGCCGAGATCTTCCAGGCTCTTCAGCGCCGTTGTACGTCCCGCGCCCGACATGCCGGTTACAAGCACCAGGCTATTCCGGGCCTGCCTTTTGCCATCCGGTGCCGTCATCGCGTGATCTCCTCGGATACCAGCCGCAGGGCCAGCCGGATTTTAGACGGCGTCGATGCATGAAACGCGGTGAGACGCAGCAGGGGAAGCTCGGCTCCCATCAAGGCGACGTGGCGCTCCGCCGGCATTCGCTCAGCTGCATCCTGTTCAATCAGGTCGACAACGAGACGCAACGGCGCCGCGTCCGCGGCAGCGAGCGGCACGATGCCAAGGCCGCGCACCTCGATCCGTCCGGCAATCGACGGCGGCGCGGATGCCACAACCGTGCCCGCGCCAGGCGTCAACACAGTACGGTCATCCGCGACAAGCACGGCGC
>CAYYBI010000237.1:0-4005 GCA_964469835.1 uncultured Rhodospirillaceae bacterium | reverse complement strand
TCCCGACGCGGATGCCCTGAAGGATCGCACCGTGCGCTCTGGCAGTGCCGAAGACGCCGCGTTTATCATGAAGAACGCGGGCAGCGTGATTATCGTGCCGGGCTACGGCATGGCGGTGGCGCAGGCGCAGCATGCCCTGCGCGAGATGGCCGACCTCTTGAAGAAGGAGGGGATTCAGGTCCGCTACGCGATCCATCCGGTGGCCGGACGCATGCCGGGCCATATGAATGTCCTGTTGGCGGAAGCCAATGTGTCCTACGACGACGTGCTGGAGCTGGATGAAATCAACCGGGATTTTGCCGGAACCGACGTCGCCTTCGTGATCGGCGCCAATGACGTGACCAATCCGGCGGCCAAGAACGACCCGCAGAGCCCGATTTACGGGATGCCCATTCTCGACGTGGAAAAAGCCAGTACGGTGTTGTTTATCAAGCGCTCGCTCGGTTCCGGCTATGCCGGAATCGAGAACGAGCTGTTTTTCCGCGACAACACGATGATGCTGTTCGCAGACGCCAAGGCGATGTGTGAAAACATCGTCAAGGCGCTCGAATAAGCGCTTCGGGCCGGTCTTTAGAGCCGGCTAACGATGAATTGCGGGATCTGTTCCCGGGTCAGATTCATCGCCGCGAGCGACGTGTCGCTCATGCTGTTGAGGCGTTCGAACTGATTGTGGGCATCGATCGCCCGGCCGAGAGTGGCCATGAATCCGCGCCGTTGGCCGGATGTCTTGGTTGATGCAGTCATATCTGCCTCCATACTCAATATAAGCGTTGGTTGCCCAACGATTTGAAATAGATATGGCGCGTTTTTCGGATCAAAACCAGCGGTAATGCTGCATTGCAGCAATGCACTTACCGCATGCCGAGACTCGGTTATTTATGGATCGGTGCGCCGGGCCGGAAGGCATGGAAAGCAAAGGCGAAATCGATGAAATAGGCGACATCCTCGGCGCCCGTATCGGTCAGGCGCTGCACCAGGACGTTGCCCACGTCCTTGCCCTGGGCGATTTCACTACTGTCGAGCGCGGAATTCTGTCCGGGCTCCCACCGAATGACGATTTTTCCCGGCAATTTGATCTCCCGCTTCCTGCGCAGCAGATCCAGGCTCCATGCCTGGTCCTTGTTCTCGAGGGACACGACGCGGGCCAAGGGGGCGATGCCCTTGGGCATCTCGCCGCTGTACAGAAAGGGTCTTGGCAGTGAATCATAACCGCCATAGGGGTTGGCGCCGTAGGACCGCGCATCGGGGTCGTTCGGCACGAGCACTTGGGCCTTGGGCGCGCGTTTTCGGAAATTCGCCCACGATTCGAGGCGCGCCGGCAGTATTTTCAAGGTTTTGTCCGTCATCTCGCCGACGATCCCTTGACCCAGAAATTGCTGCCACCAGCTTTCTGTCTGCCGGTCGTACATGACCAAGTCCGATTTGCGCAGTTTCCCGGTCGTGCCGAAATCGAGCACCTTGCCGTCGAGGCGCCGGTCGAACACGATGGCGGCGTTGCATAGGGGACAAAAGGTGACCGCAACCGGCACGCCGCCGATCGTGTCGTTGACGATTTCGTGCCACATCAGGACGCGCAGCGGGTAGGCCTTGGCTTCGCCGTTGAGCGTAACGCCAATGACCGGCTCGGTGGCCGGTAAGTCCTTGATCGCCGCCACAGGCTTGAAGATGGGGGAATCGATGGGGGGGATACCGTCTTTCGGCGGTCCGCCGGACAGAATTTCATCAAGTGGCACCGAATGTTTCGAAAAATCGGTATCCGGCCACTCATATTTCCAGATGTTCGGATTGGCCGACGCTTGGGCGGCAACCAACAGCAGGAAGGAAATTCCGGCGATCCAGCGCTTCATGCCGGTCAGTGTCACCGCACGCGACGACGCAAGGCAAGTCACTCTTGTGTGAGGCGTAGGGGCCGGCTGCCGGTAATTTGTCCGGCGCGGCTCGTCAATCAGCGCTGGTCGGCGTAACGGGATCTATCAATCCAGGGTCCGGTCGGACGGCGGAGCGCTAGTACCCTTCTCGGTCCATGCGCTTGCGAAGCAATTTCCGGTGGCGGCGTACCGCCTCGGCTTTTTCACGGGCTTTCCGTTCCGACGGCTTTTCGTAGG
Source organism: uncultured Rhodospirillaceae bacterium (assembly GCA_964469835.1). Lineage (GTDB taxonomy): Bacteria > Pseudomonadota > Alphaproteobacteria > UBA8366 > UBA8366 > JAOTYV01. Next base: position 1,900 of record CAYYBI010000237.1, on the reverse strand, counting down.
CACGGCGCAGTTTCATCTCCCTGAAAACGCCTTCGCGCTGCATCTTCTTCTTCAGAGCCTTCAGCGCTTGATCGACGTTATTGTCGCGGACAACTACGTTTACGATGGTACGAACTCCTTCTGCCATCATCATTTATTGGGATATTGAATTTTAGGCACACAAACCGCTCCAGCCAAGGCCAGAGGGGGCCGTTTATATCATAGGCTTACCGCGATGTGAAGGGTTATGGCGCCGCTGAGCAATGCTTTACGGCACGCGGAGGAAACCCCATATTAGCGCCATGGCAATACTCAAAATCGCCCGTATGGGCCATCCGGTGCTGCGCGCGCAGGCCCGGGACATAGCGGACCCGAGGGCGCCGGAAATCCGGGCCTTGGTGCGCGATATGCTCGAAACCATGGAGGATGCGGATGGCGCCGGTCTTGCCGCGCCGCAGGTCCATGTGCCGCTTCGATTGGTGATCTTTCATGTGGCTGCGGAGCGCGGTGAGGCGGAAGACGAAGAAGCAGTACCGTTAACCATCTTGATCAATCCGGTTATCACTCCGTTGACCGAGGAAAAAGACCTGGATTGGGAGGGATGTCTTTCGGTGCCGGGACTGGTCGGTGCCGTACCGCGGTTCACCCGTATTCGTTATCAAGGTGTCGATCCCAATGGCGGCCAGGTTGACCGAATTGCGGAGGGCTTCCATGCGCGGGTGGTGCAGCACGAATGCGACCACCTTGACGGGATACTGTATCCGCAGCGCATGACTGACCTGGGGCTGCTGATGTATCGCGAGGAAATGCGCCATTTGGTGTCCGGGCAGGACGCGGAAATGGCGGATCCGGAGGAAGAGGCGGGGACAGACGACGCAATTGAGCAGGCCGGATGAGCAAACTCGACAAAATTCGCGATGAACTCGTTCTGGCGGCACTCCCCCATGTTCCCTTCGATGGATGGAGCCGCCAGGCAATGCGCCATGCCGCGCGGGATGCGGGCCTCGATCAGGCGGCTGCCGACCGGGCCTTCCCCTATGGCGCGGCGGATATGGTGGCGGCATTCAGCCAGTTGGCGGACCGGCGCATGATCAGCGTACTCGAACCGCGTGACCTTGCTGCAATGAAAGTACGGCAGCGTATCAGCGTAGGCGTGCGTACGCGGCTGGAAGAATGGACGCCGCATCGGGAAGCAGTACGGCGGGGGATCGCAGTCCTTGCCTTGCCGCATAATACAGGTACGGCAGTACGGTGCCTGTACGATACGGTTGACGCTATTTGGTATGCGGCCGGAGATACCGCGACCGACTGGAATTTCTATTCGAAACGAGCCTTGCTGGCGGGCGTTTACAGCTCTACCGTCCTTTATTGGCTCGACGACCGATCCGAGGGGGCGGCGGATAGCTGGGCCTTTCTCGACAGGCGGATCGGTGACGTCATGCGCATCCCGCAGGTTGGCGCTCGTCTAAACAGCGTACGAAACGCACTTTTAGAGCCTGTACGCATATTTCGAAACATTCGTACGCATTAGGGCGCATGGCAGGTGGCGCGCCCGTTTCTAGGCTAGTCTTTGCGCGGTGTGAGTCGCGTGACGTGACCCATTTTTCGGCCGGGCCGGACCGCGTCCTTGCCATACAGATGCAGCCGGGCACTGGGTTCGGAGAGGATATCCAGCCACGCATTGACTTCATCGCCGATCAGATTTTTCATCACCGCGTCGGAATGTCGTTCGGGTGAGCCGAGCGGCAGACCGCAGATCGCCCGAATAAGCTGCTGGAACTGGCTGATCGCGCAGCCATCGATGGTCCAATGGCCCGAATTATGGGGACGGGGCGCGATTTCGTTGACCAGCACCTCGCCATCCCAGGTGACGAACATTTCCACCGCCAGCAATCCGATCACGTCGAGCGATTCGGCGGCG
>CAYYBI010000236.1:0-3096 GCA_964469835.1 uncultured Rhodospirillaceae bacterium | reverse complement strand
GCGCCAATATTTGTCGGTACGATCGAGGATCGCCAGCTGCCGGTCGATTGCGGTGCGATCCGGCAGGGCGTCATCGGCGCGTATCCGCGCCAGGGCGGCGCGCCCCGGTGCGCCCAGCTTGAATTTCAACAGGCCGAAATCGAACTCATCCGGCGCGACCCGCCCCGAGACCAGCCGATCGACCTGCGTGCGCACGCTGAGCGCATGGGGGTCCAGGATCGGCGTCAGCACGGCAAGGGCGATCAGTGCCGTCATGATCCCGAGCACCGGGTTGTAGCGTCGTGCCGCATCAGGCCAGGCGAGACGCCACCGCACCACCGCATAGGCGTAAGCAACGGTCCAGATGCCGGCGCATCCGGCGAAGACCATTGCATAGACCCGATCGGGCGTCAGACCGTACTGACCGACCCGCAACGCGGTAGCGTAAACCGCCAATCCCACAAAAATTGGGGCTAGGAGGAGATGGACCCCGAGCAGGATCGTCATCAGGCGCGGCGGCGCGCGGTCGGCGCTGCCCCGAATCCCGGCGTTGACGAGGAATATGGCGCCGAACGCCACGGTTAGCAGGACCCCAGTCGCGTGCCCGGTATCCCACAGCGGCACAAGACCGGTAAACGGCAGGACCGCCAAAAACAGGGTCGCGGCGACCGCCAGTACGGGCGCCAGCATGGCGAACAAAGCAAGCGAAAGGTCGTGGATCGATCGGAGAATTCGCGCATGCCGACGGAGAACCGCGAGCGACAGGCCGGCCGTCAGCCCGCTGAAAGGAAGCGCAAATCCGACGGATCCGAAAATATCCTCAAAAAAAGCGATGTTCACGAGGTCGAATAGGCTGGCCCAAAGCCACAACAAGAGCCAGACGACGCCGAGGAAGAGCCCGCCCGCCGTGATCGCGATCACGTTGCGGCAGGCGTGATCGAAAAACGCCGGATACGGAAACCGTAACCGGCGCTCGACCAGCCAGACTTGGAACAACGGGAGGCTAACCGCGGCAATGATCACCGCCGCAAAGATGGCGGGGAGTAGGACATCCTCGAACTTGGAGGGAGGAACGCCGAAACGGATCTCGGCCCACAGGTAGAGCAAGGCCACCGGCAGAGCCACGGTAACGGCGAAAACCGTTGCCGCGCGCCATCGCCCGTCTTGCACCGTCAACATGTAGAGGCCCGGCGCCATGGCCAGAAACATCCGCGCCGCCAACGCAACGTCCTCGCCGGCGAAGGAACTTACCGCATCCGGCAACAGGGCGACGAATGCGGCACCCTGCACCAGGCCGAGCGCGGCAAACAATAGAAGCTGCCGGCGCGGGATGGGCTGGTCCTGAGCCAGTCGGTCTTCGGTCATTCGCTGTGCCTCGTGCATAACATTATGAACACAGGAACCCGCTGAGTATCCGCCAGCATCCGTCGGAAGGCATGACGGGCAAACAGACATAAAAATACCCGGCCCAAATAAATATCGCCCATGTTCCGCTAGGGGTCATCACCGGAATTCGAGTGCGATCGCTGGTATGTCTGCTTCCAGGGGAAAAGCGGAGATAATTCGTGCAAAAGCGGGCTTCGAGTATTTGGGCTTCGCTAAAATGGGCGGCAAACGGCAAGGTGTAGCCAACGACGAAAGTGCAGAGAGTAAGGTCTCCTTTGGTTTCACTTGAGCCAGTATCATCCGTGCGGATTGCCGGATCGTTTGAAGTTCTCGATATAGAACTCTATGGGTTCGGCTGTCCCTGTTTCATGTAGGCTACCATCGAGCTTCGATACGATTATCGGGGCATTGCCCAGCAATCCGTCCCTGAAATCCCGGGATTCGAGGTACTTCTTCGTCTCATAGAGGAAAACCCAGCCAAAATCACACTCGATAGTTTCGTTCTCGATTATGGCTAGATCCGGCACGTCATCTTCGCGCCCAAGGTCCAGCCTTTCACGCTCACGCGGCGTTAGATCTTTCCGAAGATCTGCGACCTTACGGAATTCGGCTTCAATGTCTGCCAGATATTGCAGCACGAGGCGACGCGCCTGCTCATAATCGATCATTGCCCATCCTCTGCGCAGCGGATGGTACGAGATGAGCGCCGCTCTGCACAGAATGTCTTGCCGATTGGAGGTCCGCTTTGGATCATAAACGGAAGTCAAATACGGTCGTTGGATTGTCCGCTGTTGGGGGTAGACCGGAAGTCGATCCGGAGCGTCGGAAGGTCCGCTAATAGCCAAAATCGGTCGTCCTACGATGTACATACTGGTCAAACTGAAAGTCTGCATTCGTCCCCAACCGATCGTTCGACCGGGTGCCCAAGAAATTATAGTTTCAAGCTGGAATGTCCGTGGAATGATACGAGATGAGCGACACTGATCATTGCTGGCGCTGGGGAAACCTTGTTGTGGATTGCCTCAAACACATCCAAGAGCAGCAGGATACTTCAGTGCGATTTGTCGACTTTGAGGTGATACCGCCGTTCGATGGAAATGCCGACAATATATGGGTTTGGTTTATCTGTGCCCATAGCGCTGAGACCGCAGTGTTTCGCGAACATCACCTTGAGGAGGCAACCAATGAGCTCCGCCAGAGATTGATCCTCAGGGAGTTTCCCAAGTCCGCTGCGGTTTCCCTTGGCACCAATGTCACTTCTCTTGAAGAAATTGAGGAGGGGGGCGGTAGGTTTGCCTATTTCCGGTAGGTGAGGCGGTTGCTCGCGGCCAAAGACAGCCCTTCCTAAGCAAAACTGATTTGCGGCTTTTGGGTCAAAACCGGAAGTCGCGTGCGGTCGCTGGAATGTCCGCTCCTGGGGATAAAGCGGACGTAATCCGTTGGAAAGCGGACATGGCAGTCTGGATGTCCGCTGTTGGGGGTCAAGCAGACGTTGCCGAGCGACGGTCGGATCTCCGCTTTTAGCCAAATCCAGACATGGGCCGCCAGTTGGCGATGCCACCCGAAAGAACCAGCCGGGCGTTCGTCCCCTAGTCGGAAACTTTTCTAGCATCTCGTCATCAGATATTCCGCGAACGCGGGTTTTCATATCTCATCCTCTGGGAGCCGCCCCCAGCTTACGGGGCCTACCAAAGTCGTTTCCGCAAGCTTTACGGCTTCTTCCAGTGAATG
>CAYYBI010000235.1:0-4185 GCA_964469835.1 uncultured Rhodospirillaceae bacterium | reverse complement strand
GTTTGATAACATGCAGGGACGACTCCGTTCCGGCACAGAATAGAGGTCTTCATGCAGCCCCAGCCCGCCAATACCCCCAATGGGACCTTGAACGCGCCGCCCTTCGGCGCCTGCGCCCCGAACGCATTACAGCGTGCGGTGATCGCGTTCACGCGCCGCCGGAAGGAAACCTGGCTGGGCAAGCGGCTGTCGTTCTTCGCCCGCCGGCTGGTGCTGACCGGCCTCAAGCGCCCTCTGGACGTCGAGAGCTATGGCCTGCCGTTCCGGTTGCATCCCACGGACAATCTGTGCGAGAAGCGCATCCTCTTCACGCCGCAATTCTTCGACAAGGCGGAACGCGCCTATTTGGCTGCCCATCTGGGGCCGGACAGCAACTTCATCGACATCGGCGCCAATGTCGGCATCTATTCGCTGCTGGCCGCCAAGGCCGGCGCGCGGGTGCTGGCAATCGAGCCACAACCGGTGGTGTTCGCGCGGCTCGCGTTCAACATCGCGGCCGGTGGGATGGGGGACCGTGTGACGGCGGTGCAGGGCGCGGTGGCCGACCGCAACGGCGTGCTGGAGATTGTCATCGATGAGAAGAACCTGGGCCATAGTGGCGCGGACACCAAGGGCGGCGGCCGCATCACCGTGCCGTGCCGGCCGCTGCTGGCGTTGATGGACGATCACGGCATCGCCCGGGCTGACGTGATGAAGATCGATGTCGAGGGCGCCGAGGATATCATCCTGAGTGCCTTTTTCGACGCCGCCCCGCCCGACCGCAGGCCCGCCGCTATCATCCTTGAGAACGCGCCCGCGCGCTGGGGCACGAATTGCGTCGCGCTGTGCCGCGACAACGGCTACCGGCTCGTCGAGACGACCCATATGAACGTGATCCTGGTACGATGAGTGGGCCGGGGCCGACCGGGCAAACGCGCGCCGCGCGGTTCTCGATCATCATCGCCCACCGGAACGGCACGGAAATCCTGCTCAGGACGCTTGAGGCGGTGGCGGCCGCCGTCGATCCGGTGCGCGACAGCGTGTTCGTGGTGGACAACGGCAGCAGCGACGATTCACTGGCCCGCGTCCGCGCTGCGCATCCGGACGTCGAGATCATCGAGAACGGGTGCAACAGGGGCTATGCCGGGGCGGTGAATCAGGCGGTGCCGTGCTCGCGCTCCGAATTCGTGCTGGTGCTCAACAACGATGCAATCGTGCCGTCGACCCTGCTGGAGCGGCTCGAGGTATTGTTCCGGGCGCGGCCGGAGGCGGCGGTGCTGGGCCCGCTGCTGATCTCGCGGGACGGCACGCCGCAGCGCAGTTTTGGAGTCGAGCCGACCCCTGCCGGCGAGGCCGGGTTCCGCCGGTCGGAGCGGCGTCGGCCAAAGCTGCCGGAGGCGCAGGTGGCGCCGGTCGACTGGATTAGCGGCGCCTGCATAGCGGTGCGCCGCGCCGGGATCGATCGCGACGGGAGCATCGACAGCAGCTTCTTCTTCTATTGCGAGGACGTGGAATGGTGCATCCGCCTGCGCCGCGCCGGCTGGCAGGTGCTGCTGGACCAGCAGACGCGTGTGGTGCACGAGATGGGCACCAGCACTGCGCTGGTGCGGCGCGGCGCACAGATCGAACAGCTGCGCTCGCGGCTGCGCCTCTACCGTAAGATCTTCCCACCGGGCACGGCCGCAGCGATTGCTGCGTGGCGGATTGCAAGACTGGCGGTGAACACCGCTGCATGGATGGCGTTGACCTTAGTAACGCTCGGACTTGTCCCGCCGGTCCGCGCGAAGTTCCTCGTCTATGGTTATCAGTTGCTCTGGTGTCTCGCCGGCATGCCAAAGGGATGGGGACTGCCGGGGAAATGTACGGAGGATCAGCGCCGTTCGAGCAGTGACCAGTCGTAATCGACGCCGGGCAACGCCTTGATCCTCGCGACATCGTGCGGCCGGCGGCGTCCTTTCGACCCCCACACCAGCGACATCTTGAAATACGGCATGCCGGCCGCGACCAGTTCGGGCGCCGCGAACATCGTCAGATCGGCCTGGTTCCGGTCTATCTTCCGCCATTTCGGCAGGAACGTGGCGCGCCGCCGCCACACGTACCGGCCGGACCCGCCGAACCGCATTGGTGCAATATAGCTGTCTGCGGTGAACCCGTGCTCCTCGAAGAAACCGGTCATCCCGATCTCATAGTTGTGGATCAGGGTTCTCTTGTCCGGCGCGTCGCGTACCGAGGCCCAGAAATCGCGCCACGCCGCGGATCGGATGACCGGCGCCTTGAAACACTGGAAATAACTCTGCAGATGCGGGGCGATCTCATCGTGACGGGTGAAGCCCCAGAAATCGCAGGGGCGGGCCTGCATCGTTTCCAGTACGGGCCCGAGCGGGTGCAGCGGGCCGATCATGGTGGAATTGACCAGCAGCACCGCGTCCCACGCGGCCACATCCTCGCCCACCAGCGCATCGCGCCAGGCGGCGAAATCGAAACCGGTATTGGGCCGCTCGAGAATCCGATCCACCAGTGCCGTCGTCGCGGCCCGGTCTGAGCCAGTGACCGGTGAGTTTGAAGCGAACACCATCCGTCCACAGACGGCGCGCAGTTGTTCAAGGTGGTACAGCACATAAGGCGCGACGCCGTCGCCGGCGTCGAAATGGGCGAAGATGCAGAGGGGCATCAAAACGGCTTCCGTTTCGCGTTACTTTGACGATATCCAGTATTATTTCTCATCATATCCGGGGTGAATCCCGGTTGACGGACCGCCCCGTTTGGTGCTGCATGCGACCGAAACCTTCCGAATCGTCCTGATGAATATCCGAGCCGAAATGCACGCAGAAAATCTGAAACATACCTGCCGAATCTGCGCAAACTCCAACGACAACAATATTTATCACGTCAAGGAGATGTTATACGGATCGCGGGAACCGTTCGAGTATTTCGAATGTTCTGACTGCGGCTGCCTTCAAATTTCGGAAGTTCCCGATGATCTCGGAAGATACTATCCAAGCAACTATTTGTCTTTCAAGAACTATGGGCGCCGGTCGCGCAATCACCTGCGTAAAATCATAGATACAGCCCGTGTCGGTTACGAACTGAACGGGCGCGGGGTGTTGGGCCGCGTTGCGCACACCCTGCTGCCAGGTCTGGACTACGTCCATTGGTGCCAGGTCGCCGGGATTGGCCGAGAGGCGCGTATTCTCGATGTGGGATGCGGTGCGGGCAAGCTCCTTATCAGGATGATGCAGGGCGGGTTCCGCCGCCTCGAAGGGGCCGATCCCTTCATCGATGCCGATATCCATTATCCTGGCGTCACCATACATAAATTTGGGCTGGACGAGCTCGTTGAGCAGAGGGCGGGCGACTTCGATTTCGTGATGCTGCACCATTCGTTCGAACATATGGACCAACCCGTCAAGGTGCTTCGGCAAGTACGAGAGTTGCTGGCCGCGGACGGCAGCGTCCTGATCAGGATTCCCGTTGCCGGCAGTTATGCGTGGGAACATTACCGCGAGAACTGGTTCGCGATGGATCCGCCACGGCATCTGTATCTTCATACGCAAGCGAGTATGGGCCGCGTGACCGAGGAAGCCGGGATGGGTATTTTTGCGACTGAGTACGACTCCACCGAAACGCAGTTCACCGGGAGTGAACGTTACCGCCGCAATCTGCCAATGGCCGGAGGACCTAAACAGAAGCAGCTTTTCACAAGGGCCGAGATGGCCGAATTCGAAAAGCGGTCGGCGGCGCTTAACAGCGAAGGCCGAGGGGACCAGGCGGCGTTCTATCTGCGGCGGTGTTGAGGTCCAGCGTATCAGTCAGGAGGTATTGAGCGGGATGGCTACAAAGGAAGAACTCGAAAACGGTATCAAAGAACTCATCGAAAGGCATGGGGAATGGACGTATGATATCCCTCTGCCTCATGGGGTATGGACCCGCGGGAACCTTGGCCGCCCCTTCATGCAATTAAAACGGATCCTGCAGGTCGCGCATGATCTTTCTGATAAGCCATTGTCGCAATGTCGAGTATTGGACCTCGCCTGTCTGGATGGCCAGATCGCAATCGAGTTCGCACTGCAAGGGGCAAATACTGTCGGAATCGAAATTAGAGAAGACAATATAAAAAAAGCAGAATTTTGTAAAAACGCGTTGGAACTGGACAATCTAACATTAATCCAGGACGACGTTAGAAACATATCGAGTGAATCTCATGGA
>CAYYBI010000234.1:0-15829 GCA_964469835.1 uncultured Rhodospirillaceae bacterium | reverse complement strand
CAAGGCGCTTGGCCCTGCGATCGTCAGCAGTGCGAAGGTAATCAGATAGCGATAGGCAATCCGGTTCGCGAAGCGGCCCGCCGCCATCATGCCAAACAGCGTGCCGACCCCGCGCAGCGACACGACGATGCCGGCCGCAATCACCGGATAGCCCTGAATGTCCTGCAGGAACAGCGGAATCAAAAGCAGGGCCGAAAACACGTTGAGACCGAACATGAAGATCAGTACGAACCCCAACACAAAATTGCGATCGCGGAAGACGGCGAAGTTTAGGAACGGCCGCCGCGTCGTCGCGCTGTGCACGATAAAGATGTAGAAGGCGAGACCAGCAATTATGGCCTCGATAATGATCTCGGCGGAGTCGAACCAGTCCTCCCGCTGTCCCCGGTCGAGCATGAGCTGGACCGTGCCGACCGCAATGCATAGGCTGAGAAAGCCCAGCCAATCAAGGTGCTGACGCCGTTTATCGCTTGCCGGCAGGACCATGATGCAGCCAACCAGGCCGGCTACGCCGAACGGAATATTGATGTAGAAGATCGCCCGCCAGTCGTATTCCTCGGTCAAATAGGCGCCGAGCGACGGTCCCATGACGGGGCCCAGGATCATGGCGATGCTCCAGGTGGTCATGGCGAAGCTGTGGCGTTCCTTCGGATAGGTATCGAGCATGATCGCCTGGGACAGAGGCAGGATCGGGGCGCTGAGCAATCCTTGCATGAGGCGGAAGATGACGAGTTGCTGCAGGGTCTCTGCTGCCGCGCACAAGATGGAGGTCAGGGTAAATCCGGCGATGGCGATGAGGAAAAGCAGCTTGCGGCCAAAGCGCACGCTGAACCATCCGGTGGAGGCAACCCCGATGGCGTTGGCAACCAGAAAAGACGTGATGATCCAGCCGGCCTGTTCCGGCGTGGCGGAGAGGTTCCCTTTCATGTTCGGCAGGGCGATATAGGCGGTTGTCATCGCCAGCGAATGGAGGATCGACGCGATCAGAACGGGGATCGTGATGAGCAACCGTTCGGCGCTCGTGAACGGCCCGGACGCGGCTTTCGTGATCAACATTGCGGCGGGTGTTCTCACCTTGCGGCTGTGCACCGCCGGCCCGGATTTGCGGGCGGACGGCATCGCGACCATACTTTGCGCAGGCGGGCGGGTCCCGGACCGGCATTAGTATATTCAGCATACTGACTTCCGTTTGGCTATGTCTTCCCGCGATCCGCGCAACGGAGCGGCGGATAGACGCTGACGCTGGTGCCAGAAAGGGTGGCAATCGTGACCGAGACATTGCGTATCGACGGTGATCGGCTGTGGGACAGTTTGATGGAGATGGCGCGGATTGGCGCCACGCCCGGCGGTGGGGTCGGCCGGATTGCCTTGACCGAATTGGATCGCGCGGCACGGGATCTCTTCGTCTCCTGGTGCCGGGATGCCGGTTGTCAGGTGCGGATCGACCGAATGGGCAATGTATTTGCGCGTCGGCCGGGGCGGGATGCGGAACGGCCGCCGGTCATGACCGGAAGTCACCTCGATACCCAGCCGCTGGGCGGCCGCTTCGACGGCATTTATGGCGTCCTCGCCGGGTTGGAGGTCGTGCGCAGCCTGAACGACGCGAAGGTCGAGACCGAGGCGCCGCTCGATGTCGCGGTATGGACCGACGAGGAAGGCGTGCGGTTCGGCGGCGGGATGATCGCGTCGGGCGTCTTCGCCGGCTTATACGATCTCGAAACTGGATTGGCGCGCACTGACGCGGACGGCATCACCATCGGCGCGGCGCTGGCGGCGATCGGCTATGCCGGCAGCGAACCCGTGGGCGGGTACCCCGTCGGCGCCTTTTTCGAAGTGCATATCGAGCAGGGACCGATCCTGGAGAACGAAACCACGCCGATCGGCGTGGTGCTCGGCGCGCAGGGTCAGAAATGCTTCAAGGTCACCGTAACGGGCGAGGAAGGGCATGCGGGCACGCTGCCGCTGACCGAGCGGCGCGATGCATTGCTTGGCGCGGCGCAGATGATCGCCGCGATCAACGCCGCCGCCTACGAGTGTGATCCCCTGCCGGTGGTCACCGTGGGGTCGATCACCGCCCGGCCGAATTCCCGAAACACAATCAGTGGACAGACGGTTTTCTCGATCGACAGCCGGCATCCGGACGACGCCACGCTCGCACGTCTTGCCGAGCGCATGCGGGAGCGCTGCTCGGAAATCGCCGCGGCGGGAAAATTGGAGGTCGACTTCGACCTGATCAGCGAACGGCAGTCGATTTCCTTCGACCCGGAGTGCATCGCCGCTGTCCGGAGCGCCGCCGAACGGCTCGGCGCCAAGTCCCGTGATATTTACTCGGGCGCCGGGCACGACGCCTGCCAGCTGAACCGGATCGCGCCGAGCGGCATGATCTTCGTGCCGTGTGAGGACGGCGTCAGCCACAACGAGCGGGAAAACGCCCGGGCCAGCGATCTTGCCGCCGGCTGCGATGTCTTGCTTCAGGTGATGCTCGAACGGGCGGGGGTGGTATAAGCCGCTATCGCCGGTCCGGCATTTGTACACGCGCCCAGACGCCGCCGACCATCACGATGGCCCAGCAGGCGGCGGTAAAGAGACCCAGTTCGAACAGCAACAGCTCGGTCTGCGGCCCTTGCTGTATCGTGGTGAACAACGCGATGGTGGAGAGCGCGGCGGCGGCGGTCATGAAGAGTCCCATCGGCCAGAACAGTACGCGGACGATTTCCCGTAACAGCCACATGCGCCACGCTGCCGGACGGCTGCTCCAGGTCTCGCGCCGAATTCGGTAGAGGCCCAGAAGCAGGGAGCACGCGAAGAAAGTTGCCGAAGCGCTTTCAATGCGGAATGCGACATCCGCCGCCATGGCACCCGACAGGCCATGCCAGGCGCCGCCATATGCTGACACGAGCAGAAGCAGCAAGCAGGTCTTGCTCGCGGCACCGATGACGCGCCAGTTCGCCGTCAGCCAGACGCCCGCGAAAACGATTGCGGCGCCCAGGCCGAGGCCGCTCGTCAAGGCGAGGAGCAACATGCTGGATTGTGCCGCCATACCGTTACATGCCGATCAATAGCGTTGCGGCGTGGGCCATTTTTCACCGCGTCAGGGGGTCGTGCGATCTTCAGTATAGACCGGTAGACGGTATCCGGCGCGTCGTTCGGGTGAAAAATTTACCGGCGCGGCAATCTGGCTACAGCTACTAAATGTCGAGGAAGGGCTGCACCAAACGCGCGGCAAGGCTCTTGAACCGGAGCGGCGCGTCCGTAACCGCCAGGCAGATGCAATCCTCGCCGGGCATTGCGCGCGGCTGATGCTCCAGGCTTTCGTCGGCTTCTTGCAGATCGCCCCGGCTATAGCGTCCCGTGGCATCGGCGAAAGCGCCACAAAGCACTAGTGTCAATTCCAATCCGCCGTGGCTGTGCTTCGGCACGGGTCGGCCGCCCGGGATGCGCAGCAACCGCGCGGTCGCGCTGTTGTCCCCGGTCGCAATCGGCAATTGGTAGACGCCTAGCCCCAGGCGCTGCCATGGAAGGCTGTCGATATCACCGCCCACATACCCCCGAAGCGGCTGCGGCAGAACGGGGTTCGGGTTGACGCTTGTCGGCGCGGCCGGTGGTGCGCTGGCGTCGTCATCGGTTTGATCCAGCCGTGCCATCACGGCATCGAACATGGGCTTCGTCATCGGCTCAGGTGCGATGGTATCCAGCATGCTGCCGCCCAAGGCTTCCATGTCCGACACGGTCCGGCGGCATTTGGGGCAATGGGCCAGGTGCGTGGCGATTGCCAGCCCCCAGGTTTCGCCCATGGGACCGGATGCGTAATCCAGAAGAAGTTCGTCATTTGGATGGTGGTTGATCGTCATCGGCTTTCTCCAAGCTCGGACCGAATGCGCTTGAACGCAAGTCTGATACGCGACTTCACGGTGCCGAGCGGTATTCCAAGTTCTTCCGCGACTTGGGCATGCGCTTTCTCTTCAAAAAAGGCCAGTTGAAGCACGGCGAGCTGTTCGGGCGGCAATTCCGCGACCACCTTTTTGAGCTGGCTTGCTTCGCGTTTGAGGGAGATAACCTCGTGCCCGAGGGGTTCAGGGTCGGGAACAAGGGCGGGGTCATTCGCGTCGGGTACCGGTCGGTTCGTCTTTCGCAATAGGTCGATCCGCAGATTTCGAGCGATCGTGAAAATCCAGGTGGCAACCGAGGCTTTGGTTGGATCGAATTGGCCGGCCTTTCGCCAGACATTGACCATCGTTTCCTGAACGATTTCTTCCGCCATGCCTGGGTCTGTCCCTTGGCGATGCATGAAGGCTTTCACCCGCGGCGCAAAATATTCGAACAAGGTGCGAAAGGCGGCGCGATCCTGGTTTTCGGCGACCGCGGCAAGCAGGTCATTCATCCGGTCAATCGTGCTTTCTTGCGTCTCGTTGCTCATGATTGGTGTGGGAGTACCCCGAAGAAGTCGCGTATTCGATGACCGGCGTTCATTGCGGGCATATGCGTTGCAGTACGCGGAGAGCTGGAACGCGTGGTCCGAGTTAATCGCACGAGGGAGGGGGACAAAGCTATTCATACCTCGCTTACGGCCTCGATCGGCGATTGGATCACCCACGAGCGATTTTTTGTGCCGCCAGGTGATCCAACCGGAATACACGGACGTAACTTTAGATAAGTTCCCGAGGCTCAATCATTCGATCTGAGCGGTCAAATAGAAAGAAATTGCTTTGTATCAGATGGTTGGCGCAAACCATCGGCCTCTAAATGTGGCCGTTATTGGCACGGGCATCGCCGGAATGTCGGCGGCCTGGCTCCTTAACCAAAATCACCACGTAACCGTTTTCGAAAAGAATGGTCGAATTGGCGGCCATTCCCATACCGTGGACGCATCGACCCGACAAGGCGCAACACCGGTGGATACCGGATTTATCGTCTTTAACGAGCGTAATTACCCGAACCTCACGGCCCTGTTCAAGCATCTTGGCGTTCCGACGAAAGACAGTGAGATGTCGTTCGCCGCGTCGCTGGACGGCGGCCGGCTGGAGTATGCCGGGACCGACCTGAACGGGTTGCTCGGCCAGCGGGAGAACATCATCCGTCCGAGGTTTTGGCGCATGGTGACTGATCTCATACGCTTTTACCGCGAAGCGCCCCGCTTGCTTGACGATCCGTCGCCAGGGGATATCAGCCTCGGTGACTATTTGCGGAATGAAAATTACAGCGATTCTTTCGTCGACGATCATCTACTGCCCATGGGAGCTGCAATCTGGTCGACGACTGCGTCGGAAATGAAAGCCTATCCCGCGGCTGCCTTCATTCGCTTCTGCGAGTCGCATGGACTGCTGACGCTGACGGACCGTCCGCAATGGCGAACGGTGGATGGCGGCAGCCGGGAATATGTGGGGCGCCTGACTGCCCCGTACCGCCATCGCATTCGTTTCGCTGGCGTCCGCGGCCTCCGCCGCACATCAAATGAAGTCCTGGTCGAGGATCATCAGCGGCATGTCGAGTCCTTTGACCATGTCGTGGTCGCGGCCCATGCCGATGAAGCGTTCCAGATGCTGAGTGACGCCGATCCGCGGGAGCGTAGACTGCTCGGCGGGTGGCGCTACACAAAAAATCGTGCGGTACTTCATCGCGATCCGTCGCTTATGCCGAAACGCCGGCGGGTCTGGTCGAGTTGGAACTTCATCGGCGGGCGTCCGGAAGAAGACGGACGCCGTCTATGCGTGACCTACTGGATGAATCGTCTGCAATCGCTTGCTCCTGGCGATCCGCTGTTTGTTACGTTGAATCCCGTCCGGGAACCGTTTCCCGGCATGGTCATCCGCGACATCGAGTACGCCCACCCGCATTTCGATGCCGACGCAATGGCGTCGCAACGCGATCTTTGGTCGCTGCAGGGGCGCCGTCGCACGTGGTATTGTGGAAGCTATTTCGACTATGGTTTTCATGAAGACGCCCTGCAATCCGGTCTCGCCGTTGCGGAACAATTGGGTGGGCAAAAGCGGCCATGGAACGTCGTGGGCGAAAGCGACAGAATTCACATAGGCGCCGCAGGCCAGGCGGCTGCGGCATGAGTTGGCAATCGGCGATATACCGGGGGCCGGTCGTGCATGAGCGGGTGCGCCCGAAGCGACATCGGTTGCGCTACAGCGTGTTCATGCTGCTGTTGGATCTGGACGAGTTATCCGAACTGGACCGTCGCTGTCCATTGTTCGCCTATAATCGCCGTGCTCCGCTCGCTTTTCATGACCGTGACCATGGCCCCACAACGGGCGATGCCTTGCGCCCCTGGGTCGAAGATCGTCTGATAGAGGCCGGATTGACGCCTGACGGCGGCCCTATTCGGTTGCTCTGCTATCCCCGGGTCTTCGGCTATGTCTTCAACCCGATCAGCGTTTATTTCTGTTATCGCCGGGATGGCACGCTCGCGGCGGTCCTCTACGAAGTCTGCAATACCTTTCGCGAACGGCACACCTACGTCATTCCGGTGGACCGGAGCGACCGGGCGGTGCTTCGGCAGAGCTGCGAAAAATCGCTATATGTTTCGCCGTTCATCGGCATGGATGCGGCGTATCACTTTCGCATCGTGCCGCCGGGAGACCGCGTCAATATCGTCATCCGGCAGGAAGACACCGACGGGCTCTTACTGGCTGCATCGTTCCGTGGCGAACGGGCGTCCCTAAGCCTTCGGGGGCTGGCGGGGTGTCTTTTCGGTTTTCCGTTGATGACCCTGAAAATCATTGCGGCAATTCATTGGGAAGCCTTGTTGCTGTGGCTCAAGGGATGCCGTGTATTTCCCCACAAGGCGGCAGCCGCGCCGGTGCAAAGCAGCGTTGGCCATATCAGCGCCTCGAAAATCTGAGAATGACGACCATGGAACATTCACTGACGAGAACCCGCTTACATATTGAAACCAATAGGATAATAGGGCATCCGAAATTACGCGAACAGATCCTCAACGGTTGGTTCAGTCGCATCAAAACCGGACGCCTTACCGTCTTGTTTCCATCCGGCGCCCGGCAGACGTTTGGCCGCGGCATTCCGTTCCCGCATGGTCAGATCGAGATTCATGATCTCCGGCTCGTTTCCCGCATGCTGTTCGCCGGCGATCTTGGACTGGCCGAAAGCTACATGGATGGCGATTGGGAGACGCCCGATCTGACGTCCCTGCTGTTGCTGGGGGTCGTCAATGCGGAGGCGTTGAATGATGCGACGGCGGGAAGTTGGATAACGAAGGTGCTGAACCGGATTCGGCATGCCCAACGCGCCAACACCCGCAAAGGCAGCCGCCGCAATATCGCGGCGCATTACGATCTGGGCAACGAATTCTATGGTCTGTGGCTTGACGACTCCATGAGCTATTCGTCGGGCTTGTTCTCGAATATGGAAGAGCCCTTGCCGGCGGCGCAGCGGCGAAAATACCTCCGATTGGCGAACAAGCTCGATTTGCGCCCGGGCGACCGGGTTCTGGAAATCGGCTGCGGTTGGGGCGGCTTCGCGGGAATCGCCGCCGCGGAGTTCGGTTGCAAGGTCGTCGGCCTCACATTATCAACGGAGCAGGCGGCTTTTGCGCGCGCCCGGATGGCGGCCGCCGGTTTGGCCGCGGATGTGGATATTCGGGTCCAGGATTATCGCGACGTCAGCGAGGCGTTCGATAAGATTGTGTCAATCGAAATGTTCGAGGCGGTCGGCGAAGAAAACTGGAAAACCTATTTCGCAGTCCTCGAGCGTTGCCTGAAGCCGGGCGGCCGTGCCGCGTTGCAATCCATAACGATCGCGAACGATATTTTCGAAGGCTATCGGCGAAATCCCGATTTCATCCAGCGCTATATCTTTCCGGGCGGTATGTTGCCCAGTCCCGCCGCCTTCGAGCGGGCCGTGGCGAATGCAGGGCTGAGGATCTCCGATACCCTGTACTTTGGCAGGTCTTACGCCGAAACCTTGCGCCGATGGGACAAGGCCTTCCGGGAGAATTGGCCAGCCATAGAAGCGTTGGGCTTTGACGAACGGTTCCGCCGTATGTGGCGATTCTACCTCTGCTACAGCGAAGCGGGCTTCGAAACGGGTCAGATCGATGTCGGTCAGTTTGTGATCGAACGTCCATGACGCATCGTGCCGCGGGCAGGTTAAGCGGGAGTGTCCTCCTGGCGTATGTGTTGCCTGCGTTCGTCGTCGCGCTGCCCACGATACCGGTCTATATCCACCTGCCATCGCTCTATGGGGTTGAAATGGCCCTCGGCCTGTCGACGACAGGATACATCCTGCTGGCCGCGCGGCTCTTCGACACAGTGACAGACCCGCTTGTCGGTACGCTTTGCGATCGCATTGGGTTTCGCGGCAACCACCGGAAACCCTGGATCGCGGTCGGTGCGATTATTGCGGGTATTGGCCTTTTTAAAATTCTCAACCCGCCGCCGGGCATTGATGGCGGTTATCTGCTGGTCTGGTCCGTGGTGTTGTACGCCGGGTGGACCATGGTGGCCGTTCCGTACCTGGCTTGGGGGGCGGAACTGAGCGCC
Organism: uncultured Rhodospirillaceae bacterium; assembly: GCA_964469835.1. GTDB lineage: Bacteria > Pseudomonadota > Alphaproteobacteria > UBA8366 > UBA8366 > JAOTYV01. The sequence goes on along the minus strand of CAYYBI010000234.1, from coordinate 7,325 downwards.
GGCTATGACGAGCGGACGCGCATTACGTCCTGGCGCGAAGGGCTGGGATTGCTGGGTATTGTCGGCGCCGGGGCATTGACGGCTGCAACGGCGTCTGTCGGTTGGTCCGAGGCTGAGTCGATCGGCGCCATTGCCTGGGCTGCCATTGGCTTGGGCGCCGTTGTCATGCCGCTGATGTTTCGGGTGGTGCCTGAACCCAGAATTCCCCGGAAGAATACCGGTGCCGCCGGTTTTCGGCGCTTCCGCGAGGGAGCGCGGTCTCTGATCGGCAACCGGCCATTTTTAAGGCTGCTTTCCGCGTGGTTCCTGAACGGGATGGCCAACGGAATTCCCGCCGCCCTGTTCTTCATCTATTTGGAGCATGGCCTCGGCGCGGGCGATCAAATCCGGCCAAATTTTGTCTTGGCCTACTTTATTGCCGCCATCGCGTCGATCCCGCTTTGGCTCATGCTCAGCCGCCGCCTTGGCAAACACCGGACTTGGTGTTGGGCCATGATTTGCGCCTGTGCCGCCTTTGTTGTCGTGCCATGGATCCCGGAAGGTCACTTTGCGGCCTTTGCCGTCGTCTGCGTCGTCACGGGCATGGCGCTCGGCGCCGACCTGTCGTTGCCGCCGGCGATTCAGGCCGATGTGGTGGATTACGATGAGTTGAAGAACGGACGCTCCCGGACGGGTCTGCAATTTGCGCTTTGGAGCATGAGCACGAAGCTGGCGCTGGCGGTTGCTGTCGGGTTGGCGCTTCCCGGTTTGGAGGCGGCCGGTTTCGATCCTTTAGTGCCGACGGAGGCGGGGCGGCAGGCGCTGACGGTGATCTACGCACTGGTTCCCGTCGTAATAAAAATAACGGCAATCGCAATTATTTGGCGGTTTCCGTTGACGGCCGAAAAACACGCGGTCATTCGCCGCAAGTTGGGCGGTCGTCGTCTTGCAGCGGAACAAAATTGAGGAGGCCACCGCATGGCGGCACGCCTGGGTGCAGTCTTAATGGCCCTGATTGTTTTACACGGATGCATGAGCATGAAACCGAGTGACTTCAAGGATGCGGAACCGCGATTGACGATCGAAGAATACTTCGCAGGTAAGACCCAAGCCTGGGGAATATTCGAGGATCGGTTCGGAAACCTCCAGCGGCAATTCACCGTGGACATTTCCGGCACCTGGAACGGTGAGGAACTGATCCTGGACGAACGCTTCAATTACCGCGACGGTGAGAAGGATCGGCGCGTCTGGAAAATCCGGAAGATCGGCGACAATGCTTATGAAGGGCGCGCGGATGACGTGATCGGCACGGCCCGGGGCGAGGCGCAGGGTAACGCCTTGAACTGGCGATACGACATGGATTTGAAGGTCGGTGACGGCACGCTCCGGGTGCATTTCAATGATTGGATGTTTCTGCAGCCGTCGGGCGTCTTGGTGAATCGCGCGCGGGTAACCAAGCTCGGATTCGAGATAGGCGAGGTGACCCTGTTTTTCATGAAAGGCGAGACTGCGGCAAAGGCAGAAGGCGCGTGGACTACCGAACGGCAAGGCGCCGGCGCAGCCATGCAAGCAGCCAGCCGATGACGGGCAGCCGTTCGTAAAAACTTCCGGCGGCGTCCCAATGATCGATGTGTTCGGCGACCCGTCCATTTGCGGCGAACCGTATTGTGCTCATGCCGTCGAAAGCCCACGGCTTGCCACCCAGGGTCGCTTCAAAACGCCATTCCATCAGGCATAGATCGTCCTCGGCCATCACATGCCGAACCTGAAAGCGGATATCCTCCACAGCGTCGAACATGTGGCGAAAGACGCGTTGCATGGCATCGGCGCCGCGCACATCGTTGAATGGATCCTTGAACCGGACTTCCGCGATTACCTGATCCCGCAGCCCGCCAAGGGTTGCGGGTGTTAGCGATTCAAGGAATCGCCGGTACCGTTCATGCGGTGGGTTCATTCGCGAATCATTCGCCGCGTGAGCGAGAAGAACAAGCGGTCGGGCAGAATGCGCAGGATTTTCATAAATATGGCGAAGCGCCATGGGAACGTCGTTTCAAAGCCCGGCCGATCGAGGCGGTGAACGATCCGTTCCACCGCTTCGTCGACCGGAATGAGGAACGGCATGGGAAAGTCGTTCTTATCGGTGAGCGGCGTTTCGACGAATCCGGGATTGATCAGGGTGAGGCGTACGCCGTGCCGCTCTAATTCCGGTTTCAGTGCTTCGCACATATTGATCAGCGCTGCTTTTGTCGCGCCATAGGCCGCCGATGAAGGCAGGCCGCGGTATCCTGCCAGCGAGGCGACCACGGCGATGTGCCCGCCCCTGCGCTTGACAAAGGCGGGAATGATTTGTGCGAGGCCGTTCACCGCGCCCATTAGATTGGTTTCAACGAGATGCCGGAAAACATCAACCGAGAATGTTTCGGCGCTCATGGGAATATGCGTCCCGGCGTTTAGAATTACGAGGGTCAAATTCCCGATCTGTTGCTCGATACGGCGCACGGTTGCTTCGGTCAATGCGAGATCGGTGACGTCGACCGGAAAGCCGTGAATGCGGCCCGCCGAACATTCTGTGGCAAGGCTGGATAGATCCTCTACGGTGCGGGCGCTTGCCGCAACGGTCCACCCGTCTGCCGCCAGGCGGAGCGCCAAGGCGCGCCCGATACCCTTACCGGCGCCGGTGATCCAGGCAACCCGGCGGTCTGTCTCCGTCGTCATCTCTGCGCTTTCCTGACCGGCCCGCCCTGACATCGCCGGCAAACATAGTCGATCGTCGAGCCGTCCCGGGCCTCAAAACGCATCTTCACCCAGCGGCCAGCATCGTCGTACCAAACCTCGGTGGCGAGATCGCCCGTATAGGCATGGTGCGTTGCCGGGATGCCGCCCCGCTCCGTTGTAACCACATCGCGCCGCTGCGGCACGATCCGGACGTCGTTCACACGTCCGGTCAACGTGTTGAGAACCCGCGACTGGGATAGGACCGCGGCATTCCAATGGTTCGTTGGGAACAGGGGCGCGTCCACAGTGACGGTTCCCTCGACGTTCTTGATCTTCATTTGCGCGTCGTCCTTGAACGCCTCCACGGAGAACGTGGTGCCATCGTCGTCCACCGATGCTTTCAAGCTTTCGAGTTGGCCATCCCGCCAGCGGCCCTCAGACGTATAGACATAGCGAAAGACTGTGAAGAACAGCACGTCGATCTGCAGCTTAAAAGTGCTGTTGACGACCAGATCGTCGCCGTTTCGCGCAAAGCGCGCGCGATGGAACCCGACCTTTCGGCCTTCACGGTAAACGTCGAAGTAAATTTCCGAGCCATAGAGCGCAAAGGGGTCGAGTGTCGATACCGCTGATTTTCCGGTCTCGGCAATAGCCTGGCCGGAAGCCAGAATTGCCGGCGCAATCAATATAATCAGCCAGACACTCAGCTTTTTGACACTTCTTCCCATGTATTTAACCAGACCCTTTGTCGGTTCTGACTTCCAAGCGGTTCGCGACTACAGGTTTTACGGCGGGAACTGTCGAATGGATCACAGCGCACGGATTTTCTATCGGTTCGTGCCAGCAGCCTGCTAATTCATTGGTGCGTTGCTGGAAGGGCCGATATGCTTTGTGTGCATACGATAGGGTCGGCCAATCCGGCGGAGAGCACTTCGGGAGAAGACCATGGATTTTGGATTAAAGGACAAGACGGCGATCGTCGCAGGCGGATCGCGGGGCATCGGCAAGGCGATTGCCTTGGAATTGGCGCGTGAGGGGGTCGATATTGCGCTGACGGCGCGCTCCCTCGGCCCGCTCAAGGAAGCCGCGAAGGAGATTGCCGGCGAGACGGGCCGAAAGGCGATTGCTTTCTCCTGCGACGTGACCGACCGCAAAGCGGTCGACCAGATGGTCGACCAGGCAGCCGAAGCGCTCGGCGGTCTCAATATTCTCGTCAACAGCGCTTCCTTGCCGGGCGGCTCGCCGAATGCAGTCGGCCGTATTGAGACGATTGTCGACGAGGATTTCCTGAAAGACTTCGACACTAAATATCTGGGTGCGTTGCGCCTGACCCGCGCGGCGATCCCCCATTTGAAGAAGGCGGGTTGGGGCCGCGTCATCAACATCAGCGGCGTCAATGCCCGAACCCCGGGTAATCTGAGCGGCGGCGCGCGCAACACGTCGCTGGTTCATTTCACACGGACGCTGGCGCTTCAGCTGGGGCGCGACGGTATCACCGTGAATTGCATTCACCCCGGTGCGACCCGTACCGAGCGTACGGCGGTCCAGCTCGCCGAGCGATCGAAGAAAACCGGCGATTCGCCTGAGCTAATCGAAAAGCAGGATTATGCCGAGGGCGCGCCCCGGTCCAACGCGATCGGCCGCATGGTCGATGCGTCCGAAGTCGCCTATGTCGCGGTCTTTCTCGCATCCAACCAGGCCGGCGCCCTGACGGGCGAGTTGTTGGTCCCGAACGGCGGCGCCGGAAACGCGGTGTATTACTAGCGCGGAATTTGCTCCTTACGACAGATATTCCCCGCCGTTAACGTGCAGCATCTGTCCCGTGATGAAGCGCGACGCCGGCTGGCACAGAAAACCGACCGCATTCGCGATGTCGGTCGGCTCGCCCATGTAGCCGACCGGTGCGGTGTCGGGAACATTCTTCGGGTGCGGGCCGGCCGATGCGGGGCGCGGTCCGCCAATCAGGCCGACACAAACCGTGTTCACGGTGATGCCCTTCTCACAGAATTCGCTCGACAGGCTGCGCGTCATGGCGTCCAGGCCGCCCTTGCCCGCATGTACGTGAACCCGCTCCGCATAGCCCGCGAAATTGCCGACGCCGCTGATGTTCACGATCCGGCCCCAGCCCTGGTCGATCATATGGGGCAGTACCGCCCGCGAGCAGAGAAACGCGCCGTCGAGAATGATGTGCACGATCCGATGCCATTCCTCGAAGCTGAGCTCCAGCGTGGGTACCCGGCCGCGGTCGGCGGCGTTGTTGACGAGAATATCGACATTGCCCAGCTCCCGTGAAATGGCATCGATCATGTCGGTCACCGCTTGCTCGTCGGTTACGTCGGCGATGTAGGTTCCAGCCTTGACGCCAAGCGCTTCGAGTTCGCGCTTTACCGCTTCGGCTTCATCGACCGAGCGCCGCGTATTGATCGCGACCGAGGCGCCATACCCGGCCAGCGCCAGGGCGCTTGCCCGGCCGGACCGGCGGACCGCGCCGGTTACCAAGGCGACCTTCCCCGCAAGCGGCTTTGCGTCGTTTGCATCCATGTTTGCTTCCTCCCAGTTTCGCGGTATCTGCGCGGCTCCGTCCTTAGAGACAGCATGGGCCAATAACTCCGTCGCGTGCAAATGGGCCGAACCATTCCAACGCCAGTGGCCGGACCCGCTTGACAGCGCCCTGCCTCTCGACGTGGACTGATCGGCGAGTGAGCACACCGGCGGAGCGAATGGCCATGTTGCAGCAAGCCGAAGATTTCCGCGAAGAAGGGCGGGCGCTTTATCGCCTGTTGGACACGCTGAGCGTGGACGATTGGCAGCGTCCGACCTTGTTCAAGGGCTGGACGGTCAACGATGTCATTCAGCACATTCATGCGGGCGATCTGAACGCCATGCTGTCGGCGACCGATCCGGCCGGCTTTACGGCGCTGCGCGCCGACATCGAGGCGCAGCGGGCGTCGGGCCTTAGCCGGGTGGAGGAGACGCGGCGCCGGCTGGACAATCTCGAAGGCCGGGCGCTGCTCACGCGCTGGATGGAATCTCTGGAAGAGCTTTGCGGCGTGCTCGGCGCCATGGACCCGAACGAGCGTCTGAAATGGGTGGCCCGCGACATGGGAGTCCGCATGTTCACCACGGCGCGCCAGATGGAGACATGGGCGCATGGGCAGGCGATCTACGATTTGATGCGCATGGACCGGGAGGCATCGGACCGGATCAAGAATATCGCCGTGATCGGCGTGCGGACCTTCGGCTGGACCTTCGCGAACCGCGACCTGCCGGTGCCGCCGAACGTGCCCTACGTGCGGCTCAAGGCCCCATCCGGCGCGGTTTGGGAATGGAATGAGCCGTCCAACGAGTCCGTCGAAGGCGATGCCGTCGCGTTCTGCCAGGTGGTTACGCAGACGCGCAATGTCGCGGATACGAATCTTTCTGTTACCGGCGAGACGGCGCAGCGATGGATGGCGATCGCGCAATGTTTCGCCGGACCGCCGGAAGATCCGCCGCCGCCCGGCGCACGGCACAAGGCGATTCTGGACTAGGGTGATGTCGTGTTTGCGGATTTCAATGGGCGTGAGATATTCTTGGCCCCCCACCCTAACCCTCCCCCTCAAGGGGGGAGGGAACGAAGTTCAGTTGGGCACGCAAAGTCCTCCCCCCTTGAGGGGGAGGATTTAGGTGGGAGGTGACGCCTGCTTAGTCCGCCGCGGCGGCCAGCGCGTCGGGGAATTGCGCCTCGAAGAAATCGAGATCCGCATCGGTCCCGGCGGTTATGCGGATGCAGCGGTCTAGCGGCGCGACGCCGGGCATGCGCACGAAGATATCGCGTGCGATCAATTCCGTCATGACGCGTTTGGCGAAGCCGCCGTCACGGCCGCAATCGATGGTGACGAAATTGGTCGCCGACGGCAGCACTGTCAGATCATGATTCTCGGCAATCTCGCCAATCCGAGATCGCGCGGCGGCGACCTTGCCCGCGACCTCCTCGATATACGGTTGATCCGCCAGCGCGGCGAGCGCGCCGGCTTGCGCAACCCGGTTGACTCCAAAGTGATTGCGGATCTTGTCGAAGCTCTTGATCATCTCCACTTCGCCAATGGCGTAGCCGACCCGGCATCCGGCAAGTCCGTAGGCTTTCGAGAACGTCCGAAAGCGCAGGACCCTGGGATCGGAGACGTCGAGTTCGGGCGCGGTGCCGGGCGGCGCAAATTCCAGATAGGCCTCGTCCAGACAGAGGATGCATCCGTCGGGTAGCTCTTCGATCATCTCTTGAACCACGCCCGCATCCCACCAGGACCCCATCGGATTGTCCGGATTGGCGAGGAAAACCAGGCGCGCCTTTTCGCGGGCCGCAAGGTCGATCAGGGCGGTCGGGTCTTCGCAATCGTTACGGTAGGGTACGGTCATGATCGTGCCGCCGGCGCCCGCGACCTGGTAGTTGAAAGTGGGATAGGCGCCGAGCGACGTAGCGACCGTCGTGCCCGGCTCGACAAAGAGGCGGGCGGTATAACCGAACAACCCGTCGATCCCTTCGCCGACCACGATATTGTCCGGCGCCACGCGATAGTGACCGGCCAGCGCCGCCTTCAAATCGTGATTTTCAGGATCGGCGTATTTCCAAACGTCGGGCACCTCGGCGCGCA
>CAYYBI010000233.1:0-4753 GCA_964469835.1 uncultured Rhodospirillaceae bacterium | reverse complement strand
TTCTCCCGCAGCATCCTTGGTCGGGAAACCGTTGGTGGTGCTTTTGTCATCCTGGATGTCGCGTTCGCCGCTCGATTTGGCATTCGCACAACCTTCTGTTTTTGCTATAATTTCTTCGTTAGGGTTTATCGAATTCTGTTCGTTCCTCGGGCCTCCGCCTTCCACGGCGGGGGCCTGCTTTTTGAATTTAGGCATTTAATTACCTCAAAACGCAGTACGTGCGTCATCGGGTTCATCCTTGTTTAGTGGTTGTGTGATGTGTTGTTCCGACCCTCGATGCCTTACGGTTGTTCGGGAATCGGATACTCTCGCGGCGACGCTGCTCGACCCATCCGTCGAGGTCGCCAATCGCGTAGAAACAGGGTCCCCTCCTGCCGTCCGTTAGCCGAAACCATGGTGGACCCGTTCCCTTGAATCGGTGGACACCGAGGGCGGATACGGAGATTCCGAGATACCGCGCTGCGGCCTTGGTGTTCAGTATTTCCTGGACCATCTCAAACTCGTGTCCCCTTCGGAACGTCTCCCATGTTTATACCCAAATTAAATCAAATGAAAGTGAAATGAATGGATGGCATTATATTTACATATTTGTAAATTTTCCCCCCTAATACATAGAGTTTATTTATAAATACATCATCATATATTTTAATTCTGTTTCGGAACCAGATGCAAACCGTTTCTCGTATATCCAGTTACCGGTTCGAATTCGCGGTACCCAGCACCTATCGGCCACTCCAAAAAAATGTCCGACGGTACCGCATAACAAGGGCCGTCCGCCTGACGAGCCCCACCCAAAATCGGATATGGCCGGATCCCGTGCGTGCCGATTAGCAACTAAGCCCCCTGGCACCACATACCCGCGGATGGTGGGCAAAAATTCTTCCGTTCTCCATCGAACATCCGGTTTGCGGAGGGATTCCACAAATCCTCATACCTCAATTTGACCGGGCGGCATTCGACCCACGACCTACCGCCCCGTTCGGCGCACAATTGAGGTCGGTGCTGCACGACGATCTCGCCATCAACACGGAAACGGATGAGTACGAGACATTGGCGAAGGTCGTCCGCATTCCGCCACGCTAAACCGCGCAAGGAGATTCGAAACCGCTGGAATCCGAATGCCCATCGTCGCGGTGTTGCGCTTGAGGAATATCGAACCGCACACTTGCAGGAGGCGCCGGCGGCAAACAGGTTTGCTATGCTTGCTCGATATGCGCTGCCTTTCGCGGGTCCGTATCGGCTGGGTTCGCGCCTTCCTCCACCGGGGACTGACGTTCGTCGACCGTGTTGAATTTAATCGATTGTTATTCGGGCCGCGCCGCTAAGCGACACGGAAACGATTGAAACACAACGGGTTTTGAGTCCGGTCACGGCACGAACGGTGCTACGGTTAAAGATCAGCAAAAGAGCTGGACTCAAATTCACAGAAACCCTTGGCTAGAAATCAGCGAGCAAGTGCGGGGTAATACCTAGACCATCGACGATAGCTGATTCGCCCAGGCCGGCGCCGGTACACTTAAACCAAAAGGCTCGTCTGCTAGGAATTTGTCGAACGGGATCTAGGCGAGTGCTTCCCGCCCAATCGTACAATCGCGGATGACGTTAGCCGCGGGAACCCCAGAATCTGGGCTCGAGTGATGTATTCGATAGCTTTCCGCTGCCACAATTTTCTGTCGCGAAACGCGTTTTGTGTGAAGACAATGGATTTGGCAAGTACCCCCCACGTTTCTGGGGTACCCCCGGCTTCCCTCGATGTCGGTTGATACGACGCTTCCCGGGACATCTGAAATTTCGGAGCGCCAAATATTTTCAATCGCGTGAATTTACAAGATGTAATTCTTCTCGTTGAACCACGTCGACCAATAGCGCTGGTGAGTATGGGCGTCGGAATTCAAGATCATCGCCAACCGGGTCTACGAGGCGACGATACCGGAACAAAGGCGGGTGGTGTCGAGCATCGCGCGGGACCTCGAGCGCGCAACGAGCGTGCCGCCGGCGAAGCGCAATTCCAAGGATATCAAGAAAATTAACGACCTCGAGCAGGACCTGGCGCCGGCGTGCTTACCGGAGACTCACCGAAGGGACGGGACCGCCACCACCAAACCGAAAAACCGGTCGCGCTGATGCGCCAGCTCGTCGCGCTGTTCTCGATTCCGGGTGATCTGGTGCTCGACCCGTTCATGGGCAGCGGCACCCCCGGCGTCGCAGCGATTGAGCTCGGTCGGCGCTTCGTCGGTATTGAGCTCAATCCCGGATATTTCGACGTCGCGTGCAAGCGCATCGCCGCCGCCGAGCGACAAGAGGACCTGTTCATCGCCCGCCCGCGGGCGGTGGAGCAACTTGATTTGATAGGGTGAAGGCCTAAGCGCACGACGCAAGGGCTAAGGCGCCGCCTTGGAATGTCGGCTTTCGGGGGAATACCGGACGTCGATTAGAAACGCCGGAACTTCGCTTTGTAGCGAACATGAGAAGTCGGCGCGTGCACCGTCTATGTCCGAGTTCCGACCACATCGGACATTCGAGCCCGCCTGTATGAGGCTGTTCAAGGCTCGAATGAAACTTTTACGGTGACGAAGGCGGGAGAGCTTGGTCCACCAGCTTGCCGTCAACAGCGCCACCGAAATTCGCGTCCCGAATATGAAGGTCGCGTTGCGGGAAAGCGATCTCGATGCCGGCCTCGCGGAAGGCTGCATCGACCGCGAAACGCAGGTCGCTGGAAATCGCAATGCGCCGGAGCGCGTCGGCAACGAAACAGCGAAGCTCGAAGTCCAGCGATGAGTCGCCGAATGCCTGAAACAGAACCAGCGGTTGCGGGTAGTCCAAGACCGTCTCGTTCGCTGCCGCACAGGCAAGCAACGTCTCGCGTACCTTGGCGGTGTCCGATCCGTAAGCAACACCAACGGGAACTATTACGCGTGCCGTCTTGTCCTTGTGCGTCCAGTTCTCCACCGGCTGGGCGATGAGCTCAGAGTTGGGCACGATCACGGACGACCGGTCGAAGGTTTCGACTTCGGTCGACCGCACGGAGATCTTGCGCACAATCCCCTCGCGACCGCCGGTAACGATCCAGTCCCCCGCCTTGATCGGGCGTTCGATAAGCAGCAGCAGCCCCGCGGCGAAATTTTCCACCAAGATCTTGAGGCCGAAGCCGACCCCTACGGAAAGCGCACCGGCAACCAGGGCGAGGTTGGAAATGTCGATGCCGATAACGACGATAGCGAGCACAATCGAGACGACAATTCCAGCATAGCCGATACCGGAAGCGATCGATTCCCGCGCGCCGACATCCAGCCGCGTCCGCGAGAGCAGAACCTTGGTGATCCACCGGCGGATCCAGCCGGTGACCGCCAAGCCGACGACGAAAAAGAGGATGGCTACGAGGATGTCGAGCAGCGATATGGTGATATTGCCCACCCGCATACCGGTAAACATCTTCCACAGCCACAGATTTAGCAGATCCCGCGTTAGACCGTAATAAACGAGCAGCTCGTATGCCACCAATCCAAAAATGACGATGTCGAAGAGAAGGCTTAGCCAAAGCTGGACAAACCGGGCTGACCCTTCGGGTAGTTGAAGCCACCGCTCGAGAGTGTTGTGGAGCGTCCTTGCGAGCAGTGCGTGATACGCTGCCCGGAGGAGCAAGAGCAGACCAATGCTGACAACGGTAACAAAAAGCCGCAGGAGGACAAAACTCGCGAGCGCGGAATAGCCGGTGAGAGCAAGGACCGGTACCAAAAGCAGGCAAAGCGCGATGATTCCCCGCACCAGAACCGATGTGATGCGCCCTGCGGTATGATCACCGTCTTCCCAGAAACGCCCGGGGAGCAGCAGGAGTAGCAAGGCGGCGAAGGCCGTACTGGTGACCGTTCTCGTTACCGCGTAAAACTCGGAGGAGGGAGGTTCGCCGAATTCGACAGTCCATTTCAGAAAAAATACAAGGGCGAGGTAAATGGCGATGCTCCAAACCCGATGGTTGAGGGTTTTCGCACCAATCTCGGTCACGGGCAGGATGCGCCACCGTGGATCAGCCGGCGCAAGGAAGGCGCGCGCCAGACCGGCAATCGCGAAAAAGACCATGCCTGAAAGGCAGAGGTTGATCAAAAGCACCGGGAAAAACAGGCCGCTCGGGGCGATAGCGAAGATTGCCGCAGCCAGCACGCCGAATCCAAGCACCGGAAGGATAACCTCGCCGATGGCCATTTGCGCCGCATGAACAATGCGTTGTGTTTCGTCGGGCGCTTCTACTGACGTTTCCCGTCTGAGCAGTCGGTCCCGCAGCCATCGCCGAGCCGGAACGGCAAGCACGAGTGCCAGAATCTCCGCAAGCAAAATGAAGACAATCCAGGCCGGCCGCCAGGTGCCTTTTGCGCTCTCCCACCAGTCGTCTGGCGCGGCAAGGATGCGCTTGACGAGGCCGCTGTATACCGTTCCGGCCTTGCGCCATGTTTCACCCTGCAGTAGCGCGGGGGATCGTTGCCAAAGCTGTCGGATTTGACCCGCCGGTCGACGCTTGATCGCGGTGTAGAGATTTTCGGCCCGAATGAGGACCAGGCGAGCCTTCTGAATACGCCCTTCGACGCGCGCAATACGATCCTGCAGCTGCTTCCGCAGCGCAGCAACCTCCGGTGCCTCCGCTGGCGCTTTTGCTGCGGGTGCCGGGCCGAGACTGCTGAGTTCTTTGCGCATGGGCCGGATGATTTTTTCATCGCGTGTGAGCGCCACCTCTGCCTCGCGATAAACGTTGTCAATGATG
>CAYYBI010000232.1:0-2573 GCA_964469835.1 uncultured Rhodospirillaceae bacterium | reverse complement strand
GGGTTACGCTCGCTTTCCGAATCCTCGTCCGTATAGTCGCTGAAGAAATACTCGCCATCGGGGATGCCGGACACGATGTCGCGCGCCTGATGTTCGGCGTAGTCGAGCAGGTCCTCGACGCCTTCGCGAAAAACATCGATGCCGAACTTGGCGATCATCTCGGCCACCTTGCGCGCGCCGGTATTCATCGCGCCCACAAAGGCCTTGAGGTCCCCCCAATTCTGTTCGGGCTGGCGGACATTGGTCAGCATCACCTGCAGCAGCTCTTCGTTCAGCACGCCGCGCCGGTAGAGTTTGCACGGCGTGAACCGGATGCCTTCCTGATGGATTTCGACGAGCGCCCGCGACAGGCTGGCCGGGACCGCGCCGCCGATATCGGTGTTGTGAATATGGCCGCAGGTAAAACAAACCAGCTCGCCGTGGTCGAATACCGGCTTCCACATATGCAAATCCGGCGTATGGGTGGAGACATAACCGCTATAGGGGTCGTTGGTGAAGGCGATATCGCCGTCTTCATACCCGCCCGGCACCATGTCGAGCGCCGCGCCGTAATCCAAACCGGGAAACCACGTCGCCCCCAGGTCCATCGGAATGGCGAAGGTCTTTCCGTCTGGCGTCAGCAGCCCGATGGTGAAATCTTCGGTCTCCTTGACGAAGGTGGAATGCGCCGTCCGATAGAGCGTATAGGCCATGCTCTCGGTCGTAGCGCGGCAATGATTGGCGAGAATTTCGAGCGTCACCTTGTCGACCGGCATCGTTTACCCTTCCTCCGCCGCCGCGCCGATACGAAGCAACAGGATATTGCCGCGGCCGTCGACCGTGCCAGCGAATCCATCGGGCAGGCAGACCGTCGCGTCCGCTTGCGCGATAACCGCGGGGCCGTCGAGGCGGTGTCCGGCGCGCAATGCCGACCGCTCATAGAGCGGAACCCGCCGCCGTTCCCCATCCAGATAGACATCGATTTGTTCGGCGACCGGCGGCGCGCCCCTGCCCCGGGACAACGGCGCGAATTCCGGCTTCGGCGTCGGATGACTGGCCACCAGTCGCAGGTTCAAGATCTGCGCCTCGGCGTCGCGATCGCAGAATGCGTAGACCGCGTCGTGCCGGTCGTGAAAGGCGCCCAGAATAGCGTCGATATTGCCGCGCTCGGTCCACCGGGCATCGAACGGCACCTCGATTTCGAAGGACTGCCCCGCATAGCGCATATCGGCGGAATAGGCGATCACGGCCTCGGCAGTATCGCACCCTTCCGCCCGCAACCATGAGGACGCTTCCTCGCGCAGCGCCATGAACCCGTCGCGCAGCGGTGTCGCGGCGGTCCGGTCGGCGGCGAGAAACAGAGTCTTGATGAAATCATTTTTGGTATCGGCGATGAGCCCGCCCAGGGCACTGGTAACGCCCGGCGAGACCGGCACGACGACCCGCGCCATTGCCAATTCGCGGGCGAGGAAGCCGCCGAGCATCGGCCCGGCGCCGCCGAACGTAACGAGGGCGAAATCACGAATATCGATGCCGTGTTGTGCAATCAGCTTGTTGATTTCGAGATACATACCGGAAATTGCGATTTGGATAATCGCCTCGGCCGTCTCTTCCGCGTCACGGCCGAGCCGCGCCGCCAGTTCACCGACCGCCGCCTCCGCCTGACCGCGGTCGATCGGCACGGAATCGTAGGCAAGGGCGCGATGGCCGAGCAATCCGCAAACCGCGAAGGCGTCGGTGATCGTCGGCCGCGTGCCGCCACGACCATAGCAGGCGGGCCCCGGATCGGAGCCGGCGCTTTCCGGGCCCACTTTAAGAACGCCGAATTCGTCAACCCAGGCGATCGAACCGCCGCCGTCGCCGATCGATGTCACCGATACCGACGGGACGTAGAGCGGAAACTCGCCGATCTTCTCGCCCATGCCGAATTGCGGCGCGCCGTCGATGACGGTGGCGACATCGGCACTGGTCCCGCCGATGTCGAGCGTGATCGCATTGGGCGCACCGCAATCACGGGCCACGTGCGCGCCCCCCATCACGCCGGCCGCGGTGCCCGAAAGAACCATCTGCACACAATCGTTCCTGCCGCGCTCGGCCCGCATCATCCCGCCGTTCGACTTGGTCACCAACGGCTCCGCCGGCACGCCCATTTCCTTCAGCGCCGACTGCAACGACGTCAGATAGGCGTTCACGCGGGGGTGGATGTAGCCGTTGATCACCGCCGTGGTGGTGCGCTCGTATTCGCGAATGACCGGCCAGATTTCGCTCGATGTGAAGACGAACAGATCCGGCGCCTCACGCGCCAGGATCGCCTTAACCGCGCGTTCGTGAGCAGGGTTGCGCCAGCCATGCAGCAAGACAACGATGATCCCTTCGACTTCCTGCGCACGCGCCAATTGGAGCGCCCTCAGCACGCTGGCCTCATCCAATTCTTTCTGGACCGAACCGTCGGCGGTGATGCGTTCGGTGATTCCGAATACCCGTTCCCGGGTTATCAGCGGTTCCGGCCGGGTCGAAAACAGGCTGTATGATTCCGGCATGCGCAGCCGAGCCACCTCCAGCACGTCGCAAAAATTTTCGGTGGTAAACAACGC
>CAYYBI010000231.1:0-11161 GCA_964469835.1 uncultured Rhodospirillaceae bacterium | reverse complement strand
GGGCATCTCGAATTTCTTCGAACCGATCGGCGTCACCGCAAACCAGACCGGCAGCGGCGGCGTCCTCAAAGGGCTGGCGATGTCCGTCAAGGGCGCCTTGCGCTCCGCCGGGTCGCCACCGAGCGTTACCGTCACGATCCCGACATTCGGCAGCCAGGACCAGGGCACCAGCCAGGGCAAGCACGACAATCCGGTCGCCCGCGGCGGCGGCTATTCCATGGGCCGCGACAGCCACCAGACCGAGGACCCGGACGAAGAGTCGCTGAAACGGGTCGCGGCGGCATTGCGGCAAGCGATTCAGGATGTCCCCGAGATCGGCCGCATGCAGGACAGCCTTCTGGTCGAACAAACACCCGACGGCCTGCGTATCCAGCTCCTCGACCAAACCAAGTTCCGGTTGTTCGGCGGCGACGACACCACGCTTACCGATCGCGGCCGGCATTTCCTGGCGATCATAGGATCGATCATCGCGCACCTCCCGAACAAGCTGGCCATCACCGGTCACACGGACAAAATGCCGGCGCAGAAAATCGCACGACGCAGCGGCTGGGAAATCTCGGGAGACCGCGCCAACAGCGCCCGCCGCGCCATGATCGAGTTCGGCGTCACGCCGGCGCGGATTGTGCGCGTCATTGGCAAGGCGGACCGCGAACCGTTGCGGCCGCACGTCAAGAAGTCGCCGCACAACCACCGCATCAGCGTGCTGTTGCTCCGGCTCAAGCCCAACCGCCGCGCCGATGCGGGGCCACCGCGCCGCCAGGGAGGCTAGATCGATGGCCGGCGCGCAAAAACGCGAAATCCTCGTCCAGAAGAAGAAGATTGTCCCCGAGGTCCACGGCGGCAGTGCCTGGAAGGTTGCCTATGCGGACTTCGTGACCGCAATGATGGCGTTCTTCCTGCTGCTGTGGCTGCTCAACGCCACCACCGAGGACCAGAAGCAAGGTATCTCCAACTACTTCGAGCCGGTCGGCGCGGTTCAGGGGTCAACCGGCAGCGGCGGCGTCTTCGGCGGCATATCGGCGACCGACCCGGGACCGGTCGAAGCGCCCGGCCAGACCACCTCCAGGACGGTCAACGTGCGATCCCAGGTGGTGACCCAGAAAAAGGATGACATTTCGAAAGGCGATCCGTCGGACCGCGCCAAGGCGCCGAATCGCGAAGAGCTACCGAAAAATTCCGACGAAGCCCGGCAGTTCGACGCCGCGCAGTCGGCCATCCGGCGCGCCATGGAGCAGGTGCCGGAATTGCTGGATTTGTTTGATTCCGTCGCCATGGAGGTCACCGAGCAAGGCCTGCGAATCCGGCTGATGGATCGCGACAAACACCCGCTGTTTCCCGCCGGCAGCACGAAGTTCAACCCGACGGGCAAAAAGCTGCTGAAGGTGATCGGCGAAGTGATCGAGCGGTTGCCCAACAAGATTTTGGTTTCCGGGCATACCTCGGCGGATGACGAAACCAAAACCAAAACGCTCACCAACTGGCGAATTTCGCTGGAACGCGCCTATGCGGGGCGCAAGCTGCTGGCCGGCCTCGGCACGCCGGAAGCCCGTTTCGCCGCGGTACACGGCCTCGCCGACCTGCATCCGGTCAAGGACGGCGCACCGAACGCCGCACCAAACCGGCGAGTCGAGATCACCCTGCTGCGCCGCCGGCCGGACGCGGATCCGAAGGTCCTGCTGCCCCCCTCCATGGTTCAGCCAAAGGGCTGACCGCGTCCCACCGCTTCCCCGAGCCCTCATCGCGCCTCTTGCATCGGCCGCCCGTCGTCCTAATCTGAAAAGGAGGCATGACAGAGGGAGGCGCCACCGTGGCCGATAACCTGCCCGAACCCGTCGACGCGGATTTTACCTGGTCGGCGATACCGCCGGATCCGCTTGACCGGCCGGATTTCTATGACGGCGTGCTGTGGCGGCGCGCAATTGCCTTTGTCATCGATATCGCGCTGCTGACGGCCGTTATCGTCGCGCTCGCGATATTCAACCTGTTTACCCTGTTCATCTTCGGCGCGCTTATCGGCCTGATCATCGCCCTGCCCCTGCTGATCGTCTACGACACCGCCACGATCGGCAGCCGTCAGGGCGGTACGCTCGGCATGCGCTGCATGGGTATCGAGACTCGCGCCTGGACCGGCGCACGGCCGACCTATTTCCAGGCCTTCGTCGCCTCGGCGCTCTATTGGTTCCTGACGCCGCTGACCAGCGGCCTGATCCTGATCTGGGCTCTGTTCGACGACCGCCGCCGGCAGTTACACGATCTACTGTCGGGCACGGTGGTGATTAGGGCCGCGCGGGCGCGCAGACCGAACGAAGGCATGGCGATGGAGCCAGGGCAGCGATAGGTTGGTCTATCGCCAACGCAATCCGAGCTGTCCCTGTAACCTCAAATCTTCCGAAACAGAAACAGCGGCGCGATGTAGCGGCCGTCAGCGTTTTTCTCATTCAATCGATAGTATTTGTTATCGGGAATATCATCGAAAGCATGATATTCGATGCCGAATTCCAAATCGTTGCGGATCATAACTTCGATATTCTGAAGTTGAACCATGTATTGAAAATACAAAAACACGCCATTTTTCTTTAAAATACTCGGTGCGTGTTTCAGAAAAGGAATCATCGGCGGCATCAGCGTATCGAAATAGATACCGTCGAACGGCTTCAACGACCCCAGCGCCTTCTGCCAGGTCGACGGAATAATCGTCACCGCCTTCTTGTCCCGAGCCCATTCCTCGGCCCGGCGCACGACTTGTGGGTGCGCCTCGATGATGGTGTGGCTGGTCACGCCGCAGCGCTGGATCGCGCTGTCGATGATCGCCATGCCGAACCCCACATTCATCACGTCGCCCTGATTGTGGCAGACGATTTCCGCCGAGCGCTCCATGATCGGGCGCTCCCAATCCATCATCACCTCGAATCCGTCGGGCAGCAGGATCTCGTCCTCGGTGAAGGTCAGGTCGGTGTTCAGATACTCCTGCTCTGACATCTCCTCATGGTCGGGCGCGTCGGCCAATGCACGGCGATGCAGCGCGAGCGCCCCGCCCAGGTCGCCGGGCCGGGCCATGGTGGCGCCGAGATCGAGCATCGCGTCCAGCAGGTCGGTTGCGTACGCACCAGCCGCGGTCAGCGCCGCTTCGGCTTCGGCCAGCCGGCCGTCCTGCATCAACACTTCGCCGAGCGCCGTATAGCCGCCGTGCAGCACGGGAACGGCTTTCATCGCCGCCAGATAGGCATCCACCGGCGCCCGCAGACCGGCGATCGGCAGCAGCCGGATGCCCGGTTCGAACCGGTCGATCCGATGGGCCTCGAGCGCCGCGGCCAGCGCGGCATGTGCCGCCGCGACATCGGGCTGCGCGGCGATGATGTCCCGAAATGCGGCAACCGCCTCGACAATCTTGCCGAGCTGCGCGAGCGCTACCGCCAAATTGTAGCGGGCCTCCGCGTGCGTCGGCGCCTCGACGAGGATCCGCTCATAGGTCGCCGCCGCGTCGGCAAAGGCTTCCGCCTCCATCAACGCACCCGCCTTGTTGAGCCGCCGCGCCAACGCCGCGCCCGCCTTCACCATCGATGTTCCTCCGTAACCCGCGCCTTCACCTGCGCGGTCATCCGCACAGTGATTCACACCGTCATTCGTTCCGTGACATACACCATCACCCGCACAGCAGCCAACAGCGACGGATGCAAACCGCCCTGGAACCGATGGCTCTCCAGTGTCTTAACCAATCCGCTCCGTTGCGCAGACGGACAAGCTGCGGCATCATCCCGGAATGCTGTCTTTCGATGCGATCCTCGGAGTTGACTCATGACGCTGCAGCGGGCGCCGACCCGCGTGCTGACGTTCTATCGTTCGGGTCCGATGCCGTGCCCCTACCTGCCGGGCCGGATGGAGCAGCAGATCTTCACCGAACTGTCGGGCGTGCAATCGCAGGACGTATTCGACCAGCTTTCTGTGGGCGGCTTCCGGCGGAGCCACCATATCGCCTACCGGCCGGCCTGCCGCGGCTGTGCCGCCTGCGTTCCGGTTCGGGTCGCGGCCCGGCGGTTCGACATGACGCAGAGCTGGCGGCGAGTGCTGCGCGCCAACAGCGATCTGACCGCACATTGGGCCGGCAAGCGCATCACCGATGAGCAATTCAAACTGTTCCGCCGCTACGTCGGGGCACGCCATGGCGATGGCGATATGGCACGCATGAACCGGCGCGACTATGCGGCGATGGTAGTGTCGAGCCCGGTCGAGACGGATCTGGTGGAATTCCGCACCGGCGACGGCACGCTGATCGCCGCGGTGCTGCTCGACCGGCTGGGCGACGGGCTTTCGGCGGTCTACAGCTTCTTCGACCCCGACGCGTCGCGGCGCAGCCTGGGCAGCTATATGGTCCTGTGGATGATCGAGCAGGCATGCGCCCTCGGGCTGGACTATGTCTATCTCGGCTTCTGGATCGAAAACAGCCCGAAGATGGCCTATAAGGGCCGCTTCCGGCCATTGGAAGGGTTCGGCCCGCAAGGCTGGCAACCGATTACAGATTAGACGGCGAAGACCGCAATTAAACGCCCGCTACCCGAACCGGTTGTTGCGCGGGAAGCCGCGCGGCACGATGCGGCCCGCCTGCGCGCGCTTGCCGATCCAGTCATCCAGCTTGCTCTCGGTCCGCATGCGGTCGCCGGACGGCCAGATCAACCCGTCGGCCAGCGTGAAGGTCAACACGTCTGACAGTCCGCCCTTGGCGTAGCGTTGCATGATGACGCCCCGGCCGCGGGTCATTTCCGGCAGCTCCGCGATGGGGAAGATCAGCAGCTTACGGTTTTGACCGACCACTGCGACGGAATCGCCCGCCGCCGGCGTACACGCCGCCGCCTCGGCGCCGGCCGCAACGTTGAGCACCTGCTTGCCGCCCCGCGTCTGCGCGGTGATGTCCTTTTCGTTGACGATAAAGCCGCGACCATCGCTCGACGCCACCACCAGCCGGCGGTCCGGGTCATGGGTCGTCAGTTCGACGATGTCGTGGTCATTGCCGAGATCGATCATCAGGCTGAGCGGCTCACCAAAACCCCGGCCGCCCGGCAGTTTGTCGACACCCACCGTATAGAAGCGCCCATTGGTGGCGAAGATGATCAGCTTGTCGGTGGTCTGGGCATGGAAGGCGAAGCGCTGGCTGTCGCCTTCCTTGTATTTGACTTCGTTGATATCGGCGAGATGGCCACGTGCGGCGCGGATCCAGCCCTTGGCGGAACAGATCACCGTGACCGGTTCGCGTTCGATCATCGCCTCGAGCGGAATCACGACAGCCGACGGCGCATCGCCCAACTCGGTACGTCGGCGGCCGAGCTCGGTCTTCTTGTCGAACTCCTTGCGAATCTCCCTGATTTCCTCGCCGATCCGCTTCCAGCGCATTGGCTCGTCCTTGAGCAGCGCCTTGAGCGCCTTGCGCTCTTCCATCAGCGATTTGTGCTCGGACCGAATCTCCATTTCCTCGAGCTTGCGCAAATGGCGCAGCCGCATGTTGAGGATGGCTTCGGCCTGCACCTCGGTCAGCTTGAACGCCTTGATCAGCGACGCCTTGGCGTCGTCCTCCTCGCGGATGATGCGGATCACCTCATCGATGTTCAGATAGGCGATCAGCAGACCGTCGAGCACTTCCAGTCGATGCTCGATCTTGCCGAGACGGAACTTGCTGCGCCGGATCAGAACGTCATGACGGTGATCGAGGAAGGCCCGCAAGACCTCGCGCAGATTCATGACGCGCGGCTGCTGGTTGGCGTCGAGCACGTTCATGTTGAGCGAAACCCGGGTCTCCAGATCGGTAAGGCGGAACAGGCTTTCCATCAGGTGTTCGGAATTGACGTTGCGGCTTTTCGGTTCCAGCACCAACCGCACATCGGTCGTCGATTCGTCGTGGATATCGGCCAGCATGGTGAGTTTGCGGGCGTGCATCAGCTCGGCGATCTTCTCGATCAGCTTGGCTTTCTGCACCTGGTAGGGAATGCCGGTAACGACGACCTGGTAACCGCCGCCCTTGACCTTCTCGACCTCGTAACTCGCGCGCAACCGGAAGCCGCCGCGGCCGGTCTTATAGGCCTCCAGGATCGCGGCCCGGCTTTCGCACAACACGCCGCCATTCGGAAAATCCGGACCGGGGACGAATTCCACCAGTTTGCCCACGGTCGCATTGGGAAACTTGATCAGATGCAGCAGCGCATCGCACAGCTCGAACACGTTATGCGGCGGGATGTTGGTCGCCATGCCGACGGCGATGCCGGCCGCGCCGTTGGCGAGCAGGTTGGGAAAATTCGCCGGCAGGACCAACGGCTCGCTGTTATCGCCGTCATAAGTGTCGCGGAAATCGACGGCGTCTTCGTCGATGCCTTCGAGCAGACGCTGGGCCACCGCAGTCAACCGCGCCTCGGTGTAGCGCATCGCCGCCGGGTTATCCCCGTCGATATTGCCGAAATTGCCCTGGCCGTCGACCAGCGGATACCGCACGGCGAAGTCCTGCGCCAGACGAACCATCGCATCGTAAATCGCGGAGTCGCCATGCGGGTGGTATTTACCCATGACGTCACCGACGATGCGCGCGCATTTCTTGAACCCGGCTTCGGGGTTGAGCCGCAATTCGCGCATCGCATAGAGCAACCGGCGATGCACCGGTTTCAGCCCGTCGCGCACATCGGGCAGCGACCGCGACATGATGGTGGAAAGTGCATAGGAGAGATAGCGTTCGCCGAGCGCATCGGCGAGAGGCACCGGGCGAATCTCGCCCGCCGGTTTAGGGTCTGCCATGGGTTGGTTCAGCGTTCCTGCTTAATAAAACACGATATATTGATAGCATGTGCCCCCGAATCCGCAAGACCTAGTATGTAGGGCGAAGGCAACCAATTTCCGGTTCTTGGGGATTTTGGTTGTATCCCTCGCACAATTCCGTAAATCACAGGTGACAACGCTCTGCGGCCGGGCCGCGGCGCCGGGAAAACAGGACCGGGTACCGAATTGCGATGGACGAACGACGAAAGCTGAAGATCGGCATTATCGGCTTGCTGGCAACGGCATTCGGCAGTTTCGTGCCGTCGATCGTCGCCCTGTTCGGTGTCGTCAGCGTCCTCACCTGGCTCGATTTCGTGCTGCTGCCGTTCTTCCTGATATTCGCCGGCATGACCGGACACGCGGTTTGGAAAATCCGGCAGGCCCGCGCGCAGACAGCGTCACCGCCCGACGGGTCGGCCTAGACGAACCCGCCAGGAAGACGCTCCCAGGTCGCCAAAAACAGCAGCGCGCCGATCAGTGCGACCAGCAACGGTCCGGCGATGCCGACACCCCGCAACAACCACGACCGTGCAACCCCGCTGTCATCGGTGAAGCGGACGATCGACCGCCGCGTTCCGATCGCAAGCACCCCGACAATCGAGACCGTGATGGCCACGCCCAGCGCCATCACCAACGTTCCCAGCACGCCCAGAAAATACAGGCCGTTCGCCATGGTGAAGAGCAACAGGATGATGGCGCCGGAACACGGCCGAACGCCCGCGGCGATCGCCACCGGCATCATGCCGCCGAGGCGCCGGTACCATTGTATCGGCCGTGCCGCGGATTCATCATGATTGTGAGGGCCGGTATGCGCGTGATGTTCGTCCGGGCCGTGGTCGCAGTCGACGCCGCGAAATGCGCCCCAGGCCATGTATAAGCCAAGCAGTACGACGAGACCGTAGCTCACCAGCTCCAGCGTCACTACCTGCCCCAATACCGCCAGTCGCCCGTGGCCCAGGATCAGCACCAACACGGTGACGATCAGAATGGCCGACAACGCCTGCAGGAACGAGATCAGACCGCTCATCATCACGCCCCGCGACAACGGCGCATTGCGCGCAAGAAAGTAGCTGGTGACGATGAATTTGCCGTGACCCGGCCCGGCGGCATGAAAGACCCCGTACAGGAATGCGACGAGCAGAACCGTCAAGGCCGGGAGGACCGAGCCGGATTCCTTGATCTCGGCGATTTTAACCGTGAGCTTGCGGTTCAAGCCGCGCTGAATCTGCGCTACTTCGAGCAGCAGGCCGCGATAGACCCGACCCGCAGCACTGGGTGGCTCGGCCGGCGCACGCGCCGTAAAGGGGTTCGGCGAACCGGCTGCCGAAATCGGTGGTGCGGCAATAGCGACGAAGAGCATCGCCGCGGCAAGGAAAAGCACAAACCGCCCCGCCATCCTATCCGGCCGCACAGAGAATTTTCGCCCGCCGCGGGACCACCATGCCGAAATAAATTGGGTTTTCCGCATCTTCGTATATCTTGAAATGGCAGCCGCTGCTACCTGCCCCGGCCAGCCGGACCGGGTCTATCGCATCGTAGGTGACGGACACATAAAACGTGTCGTCATAGGTCCCGAGATCGACCTTAGTCGTCTTCGGATCCACTGGCTTGGCAAACGGCACGAAAAAGCTGTAACTGATCCGGCCCTTGGTGACGGACGCCGTAAACTCGGAAACCCGGTCGACCGCTATCTTTTTGCCATCCAGCCGAATATGGGTGAAGTAGCCGAATTCCCGAACCGCGGCGAAAGCGCCCTTGCGCAGCGCCTCGATCTCCGGTTTATCGAATTTTCGGTTCTTGTTGGCGTCGAAATCCTCGATCAGTAACAGGCTGAAGACATTGTCGAATGTCCAGTGCTGGCGGATGCCGATGATCTTGCCGTTCTCGAAAACAACGTCGGTGACGCCGTCAATGAAGACGTGCGGGTGCGCCCGCAATGGGCCGGATATGCCGGCGGCGACCAGCAATACCGCCAAGGCCGGCAACAGCCTGGCCGCCACTCGGAGGAAAACGGTCATTGCTTTGACGCTAACCATTCCAAACATTCAATCGCTCGGCTTTCCCGATCCATGCGCACTACGTAATATCATTGTCAAACAAGGTAAAGATTTGGTTTGCACCTCGCCGGTCAGGGCCTGCAAGGCTGCGGGCGTCACTCGTCGTCCTTGGCCGACGCCTTGCGCCGCAGACGGTCCAGCAGTCGTGACCGCGGTTCGGGAAGCTTGCGGCGGTACGGCGCAAACAGGTGCCGGTCGAGGAAATACCCGGTCAGGGCAAGCCCGTCCGCCACCGCCGCATCGCCAGCCGGGCCGTCGCCGATCAAAAACGCCGGCAAGCGAAGCAACCGGTCGCGATAGGGCGCGGCCGCCGCGACCGAGACGGCCCGCCCGCTTTTCGGCGATACATAGGCGAGATCCTCGCTGGCGCCGGTGACGGCGCATTGGCCAAGATCGAGACCGAAGCCGAGATCGGCGAGCAAGGTCAACTCCCACGCCACATACAGCGCCGGCCAATTCTCCTGATTTAAGATCTTAAAAAATTCCGATAAATCATTGTAAACACTTTGGCATGGCTCCCGTTCGGGCAAGGTCGCATCGACAATGCCGCAGGCCGAGCTGAGCGCCGCCAACCGTCCCGGGTCCTCAAACCAATGCGCCGCCGGGCTTTCCAGCAACTCGACGACATAGGCCCCGAGATGATCTTCCAGCCGGGCCCGCCACGTTGCCGCGACCCGATTGCTCGGCTGCACGGTACTCCGGTGACGCCGCGACGCACCGCCACGCACCAATCCGGCGTGCCGGCCATGCGTCTCCGTCAGGATTGAGACGACCGCCGCCGCCTCCCCATGCCGTCGCGCAGACAATACTATCCCGGTATCGGACCATTCCATAAAAATTCTACTAGTAGACTATCGAATGCCACCAATCAGGCCGCTGCAGGCCATTCTCTATTGGCTCATGCATTGTAGTCCAGGCCCCAGGCCCGGAAATGGCTGCGATCCTCGCTCCATTTTTCACGCACTTTGACATGCAGGAAAAGATGGACCGCACAGCCGAGCATTTCGGTGAGTTCGCCGCGCGCCGCCGCGCCCACGCGCTTTATCAGGCTTCCGCCCTTGCCGAGGATGATCGGCTTCTGGCTATCGCGCTGGACATAGATCGTCTGCATGATCTTGACGCTGCCGTCGCGGAAGGTCTCCCATGAATCGGTGTCCACGGCGACCGCGTAGGGCACTTCCTGATGGGTCAGATTGAAAAGCTGCTCGCGCGTCACCTCCGCCGCCAACAGGCGCTGCGGTAAATCGGATATCTGATCTTCCGGATAATGCCAGATACCCGGCGGCACGCGCCCGGCCATGAAGTCGAGGAAGTCGTCGACGCCATCGCCATTGAGCGCGGACAGCATGAAGGTATCGCTGAAAATACCAGTGTCGTTGAGCCTTGCGCTCAAGGCGAGCAGGCTTTCCCGCTTCACCCGGTCGATTTTGTTGAGCACCAGCACCGCCTGGCGCCCATCCTTCTTGAGCCCCTCTACGATGCGCTGTGCGTTCGGATCGAGACCGCGCTCGCTATCTACTAGTAGACACACGACATCCGCGTCCGATGCCCCTTGCCATGCCGCGGCGACCATCGCACGGTCAAGCCGGCGTTTTGGCTGAAAGATGCCCGGCGTATCCACCAGCACGATCTGGCTGCCCCGATGCAGCGCGATCCCGAGGATCCGGCTGCGGGTCGTCTGCACCTTTGGCGACACGATGGTCACCTTCGACCCGACCAGCCGGTTGATCAGCGTGGATTTGCCGACATTGGGCGCGCCGAGCACGGCGACGAAACC
The DNA here is from genome assembly GCA_964469835.1 of uncultured Rhodospirillaceae bacterium. GTDB lineage: Bacteria > Pseudomonadota > Alphaproteobacteria > UBA8366 > UBA8366 > JAOTYV01. The sequence goes on along the minus strand of CAYYBI010000231.1, from coordinate 535 downwards.
GAACCTGGATTCTTCAGAGGGAGATTCAGTCATTTTTATCAATATGTTGAAACAGGCATTCTGCCGCAGCCTGCTCGGCCAAACGTTTGGAAGGCCCCATGCCCTGGTCCGGCGCCTGCCCTTCGACTTCGACCGAGACGGTGAATTCGGGCGCATGATCCGGTCCGGTCCGGTTCACCAATCGATACACCGGCAGCGGCAGGCCGCGTCCTTGCGCCCATTCCTGTAACGCGGTCTTGGCATCCCTTGGAGGCTCCGTCGCGGCGGCAAGCCGATCCGCCCAATGGTGCTGGACAAAGCTGCGCGCGGCCTCCAAGCCACCATCCTGGTAGAGCGCGCCAATGATCGCCTCGCAGACATCCGCAAGGATCGTTTCGTTGTCCCGTCCGCCGCATTCTTCCTCGCTGCGGCTAAGCCGGATGAACTGACCGAGGCCGAACCCGCGGGCAACGTCGGCGAGGGTTTCACGACGTACCAGCCCGGCGAGCCGCCGAGCCAACGCCCCTTCATTCTCCGCCGGAAACGCCACCATCAG
>CAYYBI010000230.1:0-10905 GCA_964469835.1 uncultured Rhodospirillaceae bacterium | reverse complement strand
CAATTTGGCCTACACCGACCGCGCCAGCATGGCGGCCTCGACCGAAGTTCGCGTGCCGTATGTCGACAAGGAAGTTGTGGCGGCGGCCTTCGCGATTTCGGGCCGGCACAAGATCGTCGGGCGGGAGACCAAATCGATCCTCAAGAAGGCGGCCGAACCGTGGTTGCCCCGCGAGGTCATTTATCGGCCAAAGGGGCTGTTCAGCGCGCCGTTGCGCGCCTGGATCCGGCGAGACCTCAAGGCCATGGTGGAAGACCTCCTGATGCACGGCAGCATGGTGAAGTCCGGCTTCCTGAACCGCGATTACCTGCGCGGCATGGTCGATGAGGATCGCGCCGGCACGGCCGACCGGTCCAAGGAAATATGGCAGCTGATGACGTTGGAAACATGGCTGCAGCAACAAAAGGCGACGCTGTAGGTCCCGACACCGGGATCACGCTTCGATAATGAGGGGAGCCGCCTAGCGGCAACGGTGATGAAACAGATTGCACAGAATTATAAATCCGGCGACATCTCTTTGCTCGAGGTGCCGGTGCCTGCCTGCAAGGCTGGCGGTGTCCTGGTGCGCAGCGATTTTTCGCTGATCTCCATGGGTACCGAATCGATGAAGATTCACGAGAGTAAGCTGTCGCTCATTGGCAAGGCGCGGGCGCGTCCCGATCAGGTCAAAAAAGTGATGGAAACGATGGCCCAGCAGGGCCCGGTCGCGACCTACAAAAAGGTGATGAACCGGCTCGACAGTTATACGCCGCTTGGCTATTCGCTGTCCGGCGTGGTGGTTCAGGTTGGTGCCGGCGTCGATGAATTCACCGTCGGCCAACGGGTTGCCTGCGGCGGCAATCTGTATGCCCTGCACGCGGAGTACAATTGGGTACCGAAGAATCTCTGCGTCGCGGTTCCCGACGGCGTGCCGTCGCTGCAGGCCGCCTTCGCCACCGTCGCGTCGATCTCCATGCAAGGGTTCCGTCAATCCGAGGCCAAGCTGGGGGAAACTGCCTGCGTCATCGGACTGGGGCTGGTCGGTCAGGTTCTGGTGCAAATTCTGCGCGCCGCCGGCGTGCAAGTGGTCGGCATCGATGTTTCCGAAGAGCGGTGCACCCTGGCGGAGAGCTTCGGCGCGACCGCCTGCGGCGTGCCGGGGCAGGCGTCCTTCGATACGATGAAGGGCCGGCTGCTGGCGCTGACCGGCGGGGCCGGGGCCGACCATGTCTTCCTGTGCGCGGGCGGTAGCAGCAACGCGCCGGTTGAAACGGCGGTTGAGCTGGCGCGGGACCGGGCCCGTGTCACCGATATCGGCAAGTGCAAGCTCGACCTGCCCTGGAACGCCTATTACGAAAAGGAACTGGACCTCCGATTTTCGCGCTCTTACGGCCCGGGCCGGTACGACCCGACCTACGAGGAAGGCGGCGTCGATTATCCGATCGGCTATGTCCGGTGGACCGAGCGACGCAATATGGAATGCGTGCTTGATTTGCTCGCGGCTGGCAGTCTCGACTTCGAAGGCATTATCACCGACGTCCTGCCGTTCGAGGACGGCGTGTCGGTTTATGAACGGATCAATTCAGGGGAATTGGGCGGACTCGGTGTCGTCTTCCGGTACCCGGAACAGGGCGAAGACATCGTTACGCCCGCCCGTGCGGCGCCGATGGTACTCAACAACCTGCGCGTTCAGCCTCGGCCGCTGGATCAGGTACGGCTTGGCGCCATTGGTTGTGGCAATTACGCGACGACCATGTTGCTGCCGCATCTGAAGAGCAATCCCGACGTGGTCTTGAAGGAAGTCGCCACGGCGACCGCGCTGTCGGCGGCAAATGCCCAATCGAAATTCGCATTCGATCGGGTTTCGACCGACTACCGCGCGATGCTGGCGAGCGACGATATCGACGCCGTGCTCATCGCGACCCGTCACGACAGCCACGCCTTCATGGTGTGCGAGGCGCTGCGCGCCGGCAAGGCGGTCTTCGTCGAAAAGCCGCTGGCGATCGACGCGACGCAGCTGGCGGCGGTCCGCGACACAATTATGGAAACCGAGAACGACCGGCTGATGGTCGGCTTCAACCGTCGCTTTTCCAAAGTCCTGACCGACTTGAAGGACGCATGGGGCGGCTGCGCCGGGCCGCAAACCGTCAACTTCACGGTCAATGCCGGCCAGCTCGATCAAACCAGTTGGTATGGCCAATCGGATACCCAAGGCTCGCGCTTTGCGGGCGAGGGCGGGCATTTCATCGACACCGTCTCCTGGTGGCTCGGCAGCGATCCGGTCGATGCGGTTGCGCTGCGCACGCCCGACGATCCGGACAATCTGATGACGATGCTGACCTACCCCGACGGGTCCGTTGCCAAGATCGCCTACATGACCGCAGGCGATGCCAAGTATCCGAAAGAGGTGATGGAAGTGTTTGGCGATGGCAAGGTGGCCAGGCTGCACAACTTCCAGCGCACCGAGGTATGGCAACGGGGTAAGTGCCAGAAGACAAGCAAGATGGGCATCGACAAGGGGCAGAAGCAGGAATTGGCCGCTTTCGTCGAAGCGGTCAAAACGGCCACACCGATGCCGATTTCGCTGGAATCGCTGTTCGCCACCACGGCGGCGACGTTCGCCAGTATTCGCAGCACGATGACCCGGCGGGCCGAACCGGTCGCCGCCTGGGCCGCCGATCTGGAAGAGGATGGGGATGCCGTTGCGGATTTAGGGGCGGCGCAATGAATCTGGTTTGGTACGCCCGGCGGTTGTCGCGGATGTCCCCGGCGGAAGTGCGGGGACGTCTCGGCGACGCGTGGGTGAAGCAGCGGTGGCGCCGGCGGCAGGTTCCGCCGGGCGGCGTCGATGCCTTGCCCGTGCCCGAGGCGGTGCCAGAATTTGCCAGTCCGATCGATCCGGCGGTGGTCGACGCATTGCCCGATGCGGTGCGCCGGCGCATCGTAGCGGCGGCAGATGAAGCGGTCGCCGGCCGCTTCCGGTTCTTCGACCGGGTGCGCGACGACCTGACCGGGGATCCGGATTGGTTCCTCGATCCGCGGACCGGAATGCGGGCGCCGCAGGCGGACTACGCCTTCGATATCGACTATCGGCGCGCCGACAAGGTCGGCACAGTGAAATATGTCTGGGAGCCATCGCGTCACCACCAGCTTACGGTCATGGCGGCGGCATATTTCGTCACCGGCAATGAAATCTACGCCGAGGCGGTTGGCCGGCAGCTCCGGTCCTGGTGGCGCAATAATCCGTTCCTGTCGGGCATTCACTGGACCAGCGGGATCGAACTCGGCGTGCGCCTGATTTCGTGGGTATGGGTCCGTCGGCTGCTGCATGGTTGGGATGGCGTGCGGCTGTTGTTCGACGATAACCCGACCTTCCTTCGCCAGCTTCACCATCATCAGGAATTCCTGGCCACGCTGGCCAGTCATGGATCTTCCGCCAACAATCACATTCTCGCCGAGGAAGCCGGGCAATTCGCCGCGTGCTGTGCCTTTCCGTACTTTCCGGAGACCGATGGGTGGCGCGAAAAGTCGGCCGAAGTCCTGGTCCGGGAATTACGGACCCAGACCTTCGAGAGTGGCATCAATCGCGAGTTGGCCAGCAGCTACCATCTGTTCGTGCTGGAACTGATGCTCGCCGCGGCGATCGAGGGTGAGGCATCCGGCCATCCGCTGGGCGTTGATGCCTGGGAGCCGGTTTGCCGCATGACGGATGCCCTTGCCGCAATGATCGATGGCACTGGACGACCGCCGCGCCAGGGCGACGGCGACGATGCGCGGGGGCTCTTGCTGGATGCCGCCGAAGCGGAACCGGTGATGCCCTTGCTGAGCATCGGCGCCACCCTGTTCGGCGCACGCGATTGGTGGCCGGCGGCGGGAGACGAGGATTTGCGAAGCCTACTCTGGCGGCAGCTGATCGAGGGTGCGCCGCGTATCGAGGGGCGTCCGGTCGAGCGGCCCAATTTGTTCGACGATGCGGGCATCGTTGTGCTGCGCGACGATGTGGACGGCGAAGACGAGATATGGTGCCGCTGCGACCACGGTCCGCACGGGTTCGAACCCCTGACCGCGCATGGACACGCGGACGCCCTGTCGGTCGAATTGCGCTGCGGTGGCGTCGATATCCTAGCCGATCCCGGCACCTACACCTATCAGGGCGAAGCCGAATGGCGTTCGTATTTCAAGTCAACGGTGGGGCATAACTGCTTGGAATTGGACGGGATAGATCAATCGGTTTCGGGCGGCGCCTTTATGTGGATGAAGACCGCGCAGTCCGAATTGATTTCGCTTGAGGGTTTGGATTCGGGCGAGACGGCACGCTGGTGCGCCGCCCATGACGGCTATGGGCGGCTGAAGACGGGTGCCCGCCACCTGCGTACCGTGACGATGCACCGCGGTCAGCGGCGTCTCGTGGTGGAGGACGCGATTGAGAGTGAGGCGGGACACGCCTGCCGTTTGGCTTTTCATTTGGGGCCGGAAGTCACCTGCGAATTGCAGGACGATGTTGCCCGGTTGACCTGGCAAAGCGCGGCGGGGCCGCGCTCGGCGACGATGTGGCTGCCGGGCGGTTTGCGCTGGGACGCCATCCGTGGCCAGAACGTGCCGCCACTGGGCTGGTACTCGCCGTGCTTCGGCGGAAAGACGCCTGCGACGACGCTGATCGGCGTGGGAGAAATTCAAGAAACAACCAAATTGACTGCCGAAATCGTCATCGAGCCATTGGCGCCTACTTCGGTGGACCACGTCACAGATCCACGGGCGGAAGAATGCCTGCCCGGGCTGAATTAGGAGAATAAAAATGAAAATCGCAATTTTCGGCCTCGGCTATGTCGGTGCGGTATCCGCCGCCTGCCTCTCGAAGGAGGGGCACACGGTGATCGGCGTCGATGCCAACGATGCCAAGGTCGATTTGATCAATAACGGGCAAACCCCGGTGATCGAAAAGGAAATCGGCGAGATGATCGCCAAGGCGGTCGGCGAGGGCAGCTTGCGGGCCACGACGGACGCGCCAATGGCAATTGCAGAGAGCGATCTGGCGATCGTCTGCGTCGGCACGCCGAGTCAGTCCAACGGCAATCTGGGCCTGACCTTCATCCAGCGGGTGTGTGAGGATATCGGCACCGCGCTGAAGGAAAAGGACGAATTCTGCGCCGTGGTGATCCGCAGCACCGTGCTGCCGGGAACCATTCGCGAAGTCGTCATTCCGGCATTGGAGCGGACCTCCGGTAAACGCGCGGGCGAGGATTTCGGTGTCGGCTTCTTTCCGGAATTTCTGCGCGAAGGAACGGCGGTCTATGACTTCTACAATCCGCCGAAGATCGTCGTCGCAACCTCGGACGACCGCAGCCATGCCATGCTGACGGAACTCAACGCGGGTTTCGCCGTCCCGGTGATCCGCGCCGAATTCGAAACCGCGGAAATGGTGAAATACGCGGACAATTCCTGGCATGCGGTCAAGGTCGCCTTCGCCAATGAGATCGGCAGTATCAGCAAGTCGTTGGAGATCGACGGCGGCGAGGTGATGAACATCTTCTGCCAGGACCGGAAGCTCAACATTTCGGACAAATCCCTGCGTCCCGGCTTCGCCTTCGGCGGGTCGTGTCTGCCGAAGGATGTGCGGGCGCTGGTCTACAAGGGGCGGCGGCTCGATCTCGACCTGCCGTTGTTGAACTCGGTCCTGCCGAGCAACGAGCGGCATGTCGACCGTGCGCTGAAGATGGTGCTCGACCTAAACGAACGGCGCGTCGGCGTGCTCGGGCTGAGCTTCAAGGCGGGCACCGATGACCTGCGCGAGAGCCCGGTCGTCGAGTTGGTGGAACGGCTGCTCGGTAAGGGGCACGAGATCCGCATCTTCGACCGCAACGTCAATCTCAGCCGGCTGGTCGGCGCCAACCGGGCCTATGTTTTCGAGCATCTGCCGCATATCGCCAGCCTGCTGGTGGACGATGTGGATGAGGTGGTCAACCAGGATGGTCCGATCGTGATCGGGAACAACGACAGTTATTTCTCGGACGTCGTTGGCCGATTGAACGACAGCCGCCGGGTCATTGATCTGGTGCGGATCGCAAGCGGAGAGAGTCAGGGTAGCGGGTATAATGGCATCTGTTGGTAATAAAATGGGAAGGCGCGTCCTCATCATCGTCCAAAACCTGCCGGTCCCGTTCGACCGGCGGGTGTGGCTCGAAGCAACGTCGCTCACCAAGGCGGGCTATCGGGTCAGCGTGATCTGCCCGAAGGCGAAGGGCTTCAATGAAACCTTCGAGACCTTGGAGGGTGTCGACATCCATCGCTATGCCCTGCCGTTCGAAGCGCAGGGCGCGCTCGGCTTCATTCTGGAGTTTGCCTGGTGTTTCCTGCGCACGGCGATGAAATCCGTCCGCGTGGCGGCGCTCGGGCCGGGCTTCGACGTGATCCATGCGTGCAATCCGCCCGAGACATTTTGGTTGCTGGCGCGGTTTTGGCGGCTCTTCGGCAAGCGTTTCCTGTTCGATCATCACGATCTGTCGCCGGAAATGTACGCCGCCAAGTTCAACCGGGCAGAAGGCGCGATGTATCGCGGCCTGCTGTTCCTCGAACGCATGAGTTTCCGGACCGCCGATGTGGTGATCACGACCAATGAAAGCCATAAGCGGATCGCGGTGGCGCGCGGCGGCATGGATCCGTCGCAGGTCCTGGTGGTGCGCTCCGGTCCGGATGTCGAACGGTTCAAGGTGTACGAGCCCGACCCGGACTGGAAGAGCGGCAAGCAGCATCTGCTCGTGTATCTCGGTGAGATGTGCAAGCAGGACGGTGTCGACCATCTGGTACGGGTGGCCAAGCTGCTCCGCGATGAGCACGGGCGCACCGATTTTCACGTCGCCTTCGTCGGCGGCGGGCCGGAACAGCCGCTGATCCGCCAGTATGCCGAAGACGAAGGCGTTGGCGATCTTTGCACCTTCACCGGCCGGGTGAGTGATGAAGATCTGTGCCGCATTCTGTCCTCGGCTGATCTTGCGGTCGATCCGGACCCGAAATCCGACTGGTCCGACAAGAGCACCATGAACAAGATCATGGAGTATATGTTCTTCGGGCTGCCGATCGTGGCGTATGATCTGACCGAGCATAAGGTCTCCGCACAGGCGGCGGCCCGTTACGCGGAGCCGAATTCGGAGATCGCGATGGCCGGGGAAATCAATGATCTGTTAGAACGGCCGGAAGAGCGGGCGGAAATGGCCGACTACGGCCGTAAACGGGTTCGCGACAAGCTTGTCTGGCAGCATTCGGAACCGCCATTGTTGGCGGCCTATGACCAATTGTTTCAGCGCCAGAAGGTGCTCGGAAAATCAGCTGCAAACAAGAAAGATAAAGAAATAACAATTCATTAAGGGACGATCCTCAAAGATATCTTAAGAGGAGTTCTACCTCGAAGGGCCTACGCCAAAGTATCATCACATGTCTCCAGGGATCGGACTAAACATTTAGGAAATCCGGCTGTTGACCGGGCGCCGGGAGATCGGCGCGCCAACGGTCAGCCGCCTGGATGCGGGGAAGCGACATATGCACAGTTCTCTCAATTTCGCGCCTGAAACAGGCCTTGGCCATTCGTTTCATCCGACGACGCTGCGCGAATATGATATTCGCGGCATTGTGGGCGAGACGCTTGGGGAAGACGACGCGCGCGCGCTGGGGCGCGCCTTCGGCACCGTCCTGAGGCGCCGTGGCGGCCGCTCGGTGGCGGTCGCCTATGATGGCCGTCTGTCCTCGGAGGCGCTCGAACAGGCGTTGGTCGAGGGCCTCGCGGCTGCCGGCGTCGATGTGATGCGCATCGGCCTTGGTCCGACGCCGATGCTGTATTTCGCCGCCTATACCCAGGGTGTCGGCGGCGGCATCATGGTTACCGGTTCCCACAATCCGCCCGACTACAATGGCTTCAAGCTGGTGATCGACAAGAAGCCGTTCTACGGCGACGATATCACCGCGTTGGGCCGTATGGCGGCTGCGGGCGACTTCGAAAGCGGTGCGGGTACCGTTACGCAGCGGTCGCTGCAACCCGAATACATTGCCCGTCTGGTGCAGGACTATGCCGGCGGCCGTCCATTACGGGTCGCCTGGGATGCCGGCAATGGGGCGGCTGGCGATGCCTTGACAGCCTTGGTCAAGGATTTGCCGGGTGATCATATTCTGCTGAATGAAAAGATCGACGGCACGTTCCCGGCGCACCATCCGGACCCGACGGTTCCCGAGAACCTGGTCGAGTTGCAGGAAACGGTGCGTAGCCGGAGCTGCGATTTCGGGATAGCCTTCGACGGCGACGGTGACCGGCTTGGCATCGTCGACGGCGAGGGCCGAATCCTCTGGGGCGATCAGATCATGGTGCTGCTGGCGCGGGACGTGCTTTCCCGCAATCCCGGCGCGACCGTGATCGCCGACGTGAAGGCCAGTCAGGTCCTGTTCGATGAAATCGCGAAGGCCGGCGGCCGCCCGCTGATGTGGAAGACCGGGCATGCCCTGATCAAGTCGAAGATGGCGGAAGAGGGCGCGGTGCTCGCCGGCGAGATGAGCGCTCACATCTTCTTCGCCGATGGCTACTACGGCTACGACGACGCGCTCTATGGCGCAGTCCGCCTGATCAACATCATCGCGAATGGGACGGAGAGCCTTGCGGAATTCCGCGATTCGCTGCCCGCGGTCGTGAATACGCCGGAAATCCGGGTGACCTGCATCGAGGAGCGGAAGGCGCCGATCGTCGCGGAAGTGACGGCGCGTCTGGTGTCGGAAGGCATCGAATACAACGATATCGATGGGCTGCGCGTCGACAGCGAGGATGGCTGGTGGCTGGTGCGTGCGTCCAACACCCAGAATGCCTTGGTCGTGCGCTGCGAATCGCAGGATCAGGGCGGCCTCGACAGGCTCAAACAAACGGTTGCCCGGCATCTGGCGGCGAGCGGTCTGGCAAATCCATTTTAGATCGAAATCGAACGCGACATATGACTTTCATCCGGCCGCGCCGAGACGATTATTGTGAAGGAGACAGGTATAGTGCGTAAGAGAATTTTGGTTACGGGCGGGGCAGGGTTTCTCGGCTCGCATCTTTGCGAGGAGTTGCTGGCAAGAGGCAACGACGTCCTGTGCGTCGATAACTTCTTCACCGGCATGAAGGACAACATCGTCCATCTGCTCGACAACCCCTATTTCGAGGTGATGCGGCACGATGTGACCTTCCCGCTCTATGTCGAGGTGAATGAGATTTACAATCTGGCGTGTCCGGCTTCGCCGGTTCACTACCAGTTCGATCCGGTGCAGACGACCAAGACGTCGGTCCATGGCGCGATCAACATGCTGGGTCTGGCAAAGCGCGTGAAAGCGAAGATCTTCCAGGCGTCGACCAGCGAAGTCTACGGCGATCCGAGCGTCCATCCCCAGACTGAGGACTACTGGGGACACGTCAACCCGATCGGACTGCGCGCCTGCTACGATGAGGGCAAGCGGTGCGCCGAGACGCTTTTCTTTGACTACCACCGCCAGCACAGTCTGAACATTCGCGTGGCCCGCATCTTCAATACCTATGGGCCGCGCATGCTCCCCAATGACGGCCGCGTCGTGTCCAACTTCATCGTTCAGGCGTTGAAGGGGGAGGACATCACGGTATTCGGCGAGGGCCAACAAACACGGTCCTTCTGCTATGTCGACGATCTTATCGATGGATTCGTTCGGCTGATGGACGCCAAGGATTGCGTCACTGCGCCGGTCAACCTCGGCAATCCCGGTGAATTCACCATCCTGCAGCTTGCCGAAGCGGTGATCGACTTGACCGGTTCCAAATCCGAAGTCGTCTTCAAGCCGCTGCCGTCCGACGACCCGACGCAGCGCTGCCCCGATATCACGCGGGCGAAGCAGACCCTGGAATGGGAGCCGAAGATTCAGCTCCGCGACGGGCTGGTGAAGACGATCGAATATTTCGACGGCCTGCTGAAGCGCAATTCGGAAACTAATTCCCGCGTCTTTTCGCACGAAATGAACTGACGCGCGAACATCCCAAAGTACCGGGCCGGCCTGCTGTCGCGCAACAGGCCGGCCCGTTTTATTATTGGCTAGACGAAAAGTTGTGGAAATGTTGGAAGCCAGTCGGAGCCGTGGCGCCGGCTGGTCATGCGCATTTAGCTGTCTACGACGCGACGCGTCCGTAAACGTCGTCGAAACGGACGATGTCATCCTCGCCGAAATAGTCGCCGGTTTGGACTTCGATAATCTTCAGCGGAACGTCGCCGGGGTTCTCTACACGATGCTTGGCACCAACCGGGATATAGGTTGACTGGTTTGTCTCGACCAGGAAGGTCTCGTCGTCCAGCGTCACCCGCGCGGTTCCCTGCACGACGATCCAATGTTCGTTGCGCCGGTGATGCATCTGATAGGACAGCTTGGCGCCCGGCTTCACCTCCAGGATCTTGACCTGGTAGCAGTCGCTCATGTCGAGCCCCTCGTAGCAGCCCCACGGCCGGTGCACCCGCGGCGGCGTAACGGCTTCGGTCCGGCCGCGGCTGTTCAGCTCGTCGACCAGCTTGCGCACGTCCTGCGACTTGTCCCGGGCCGCGACCATGACCGCATCCTTGGTCGAAACGACGACCAAATCCTGAATGCCGACCGTGGCAACCATTTTGTCTTCGCTCCGCAGATAACAGTTTTGCGTGTCCACGGCGATCGTATCGCCGCTCAAGGCGTTGCCGTTGCTGTCTTTTTCCGCCCTTTGCCAAAGGGCCGACCAGGCGCCGACATCGCTCCAACCCATATCGGTGGCAATAACGAAGGCCTCCTGGGTCTTTTCCATGACCGCGTAATCGATCGAATCCTTCGGGATTGCGAGGTACTGGTCGGCATCGAATCGGACGATCGTGCCCTCGTCGGTCCGGGACCCAAGCACCGATTCGCAGGCGGCTACGATATCCGGTGCGC
>CAYYBI010000229.1:0-4157 GCA_964469835.1 uncultured Rhodospirillaceae bacterium | reverse complement strand
CCGACGCCACCGCCATCGCCTTCGTCGAGGCGGAGGTCGATGGAAGAAAACTCTACGGTGTCGGGCGCAATCCCAACATCGTCACGGCCTCGCTGCAGGCGGTGAGCTGCGCCCTCAATCGGGCGAACCGCACGACCTGATCGACAACCCGGACGGAGGCCGACGCTTCCGTCCGGGTTGTCGGCGTGCGCGCGTGTTCCCGCGCGCCACAAAATCTCCCAATCATTGCCATGCTTTATCCCGATATTCGGGGTCTTCTGTTCGGCATGGGGTTTGGGAGGCTAATGTTGGCGGGGAAAGCCGCGCGCTGGAAACGCATCGGAACATTCACCGCAGCGGGCGTTCTGGCGGCCGGTATGCTCGGAGTCGGGTTGTTCCGGGGCTACATTTCCTATCTCGAGCCGCCCCGGATCGTCGTCCAGTCGAAGGGGCCGAACGCCGTTTGGGCAGCCCATCACTGGGTCGGAAAACCGCAGGTCGAACGCGCCTACGCGGAACTCGTCACGCGCCTCCGGCGGCACCGCATCACCGATGTTTTCTTTCACGTTGGCCCGCTCGAGCCCGACGGCACGCTGCCGCCCGAACGCTTTCCCGCGGCCGCCGAATTGTTGCGTGAAATTCGCGCCCGCAGCGCCGTCATACGATTGCAAGCCTGGATCGGCCAGCGCGAAAAGCGGGGCGGCGGACCGCTCGACCTCGCCAATGCAACGGTGCGCAAGAATATCGTCGCCACGGCCGTGAGCCTGCTGCATTTGGGATTCGACGGCATCCACTACAACATCGAACCGGTTGCAAGCGGCGACGCCGAATTCCTCGCCCTGCTCGACGCGACCCGCACGCTTACACGCAACCGCGGCCGCGTTCTGTCGGTCGCCGGGAATGGGGTCGAGCCGGTGCCCGGGCTCGCCTGGCTGATCGGTCTGACCGGCAAGGGGATCGGCTTATGGACCGCATCCTATTTCGGTGAGGTCGCCGAACGCGCCGATCAAATCGCTGTCATGAACTACGAGACGTGGCTCCCGACCGACTGGCTCTATGGCAACCTCGTCGCCTGGCAAACCCGCACGCTCCGGCCGCTCGCCGTCGGGCGCGCGACCCTGTTCATGGGGGTGCCTTCCTATGACAAGCGCCGGTTGAGCTTCGATCCTGCGGCGGAAAACCTGCGCAGCGGAATCCGTGGAATCCGCCTCGGCCTGTCCGAGGGACCGGGTAAGGACTTGACCAATTTCGGCGTCGCCGTCTACGCAAATTGGACCACCGACGCCGCCGAATGGCTAACCTATCGCCAAGAATGGCTGGGCGGCGGCCAAACCTCACACCGCTGACCGCCCATCACGCTCCCGCCATCGCCTATGGGCCTTCACCGCGCGAGGGATTATCATGGCCGCCAACGATCCCGCGAATTGGAGATGGCCCCATGCAAGCGACCCTTCCCCTGATTACGGCCCTCTATGCAGGACTCAACGGATTGGTGGCCCTCTTCCTCGCGCTTCGGGTCTCGATGACCCGGGCGAAGAAAAAGATCGATCTTGGCGACGGCGGCGACCAGCAATTGCTTCAAACCATCCGGGTTCACGGCAACAACACCGAATATTTGGCGCTGATCCTCGTGCTGATGGCGCTAATCGAAATGCTCGGTGCGCCGACGATGGCGCTGCACGTGCTCGGCATCGCCTTGACCCTGGGACGCGTGCTGCACGCCCAAGGCCTGTCCAGCAAAACCGGTCCGTCATTCGGCCGCATCGCGGGACAGATGGCTACATGGATCGTGCTGGCCTGCACCAACCTCTATGCTCTCTATCTGTTCAACGTAGGCGGCCGGGCGGTGGCGGGCTGAATGGCGCAGCCATCCGTGACGGGCAGCTGACCCGGTGGCATCCGACCTCCACCAACTCCTCCGGGAACAGCTCTGGATTCTTCCGCTCGCCCTTGGCGTGATCTATCTGGTTGGGCGGACGATCGTGCGCCAGATGCGCGCCCGTGAAGAGGCGATTCGGCAACGCCGGGCCGAAGAAGACGGCGCACCGATGGTCGGACCGGAAGGCTTCGCCCGGGCGCGGCGGCAATTCTTTCTGACGCTGGCCCTGCTTGTGGTAATAATCATCGTATCGATCCTCACCAATCTGTGACGAAACGGCGGCCTTCGGCGATGCCGGGACGGCCAGACAATACGGGAGCCAGTGCGCAATGCCGAAATCCAGTTCAACGGCGTTTTCAACCCACGCCAACGCGCTCGACCTGCTCACCGATTTGATCGGCCGGGCGCGCAACGCCGGTGCGGACGCGGCCGACGCCCTCGCCGCGGAGGGCGTGTCGCTGTCGCACGCGCAACGGTTGGGCGAAATCGAGAAACTCGAACGCTCCGAGGGCACGGATATCGGCCTGCGCGTCTTTATCGGCAAGCAACAGGCGGTGGTGTCCTCATCCGATTCATCGAGCGAAGCGCTTGACGCCCTGGCCGAACGGGCGGTCGCAATGGCCCGCACCGTGCCGGAGGACGCGTATTGCGGCCTGGCGGATCCGGAACAACTATTCCAGGGAACGCCGCCCGACCTCGAGATCCTCGATGCGGAAGAACCGGAACCCGAAATTCTGATCGAGCGCGCCCGGATTGCCGAAGACGCGGCCCGCGCGGTCGCCGGTGTCACCAATTCGGAAGGCGCCGAGGCGAGTTGGGGCCGGTCGAGCGTCGCACTCGCGGCATCCAATGGGTTCAGCGGCAGCTACGCCGTGTCGCGGCAAAGCGTCAGCGCCGCCGTGCTCGCCGGCGAGGGCACCGGAATGGAACGGGACTACGACTACTCCACGGCGGTTTTCTCGACCGATCTGACGGATCCGGCGACGATCGGGCAGAACGCCGGCGAACGCGCGGTGCGGCGGCTAAACCCGCGCAAGGTAGGCACGAAAAAAGTACCGGTCGTGTATGATCCGCGCGTCTCGAATGGCTTGCTGCGTCATCTCGCCGGCGCGACCAACGGCGTGGCGATTGCCCGCGGCACCAGCTTCCTGAAGAACAGCATGAACGAGAAGATTTTGTCCGACGGCGTTTCGGTGATCGACGACCCACACCGCAAACGCGGCCTCGCCTCGAAACCTTTCGACGCCGAGGGAATCGCCAACGATCCGATTACCCTGGTCGACGACGGCACGCTGAAGAGTTGGATACTCGACTTGGGCACGGGGCGGCAGTTGGGTCTCCCGACGATCGGGCGGGCGTCACGGGGCACGTCGGGCCCGCCATCGCCGTCGACGACCAACCTCTATATGTCCAAGGGTTCGGTTTCGCGCGACGCCATGATCGCGGATATCGCCGACGGTTTTTATATTACCGAATTGATGGGCTTCGGCATCAACGGCGTCACCGGCGACTATAGCCGCGGCGCCGCCGGTTTTTGGATCGAAGGGGGCGAAATCACGTATCCCGTGAGCGAAATGACGGTCGCCGGAAACCTCAAGGACATGTTTCTTAACCTGCTCCCCGCCGACGATCTGGAGTTTCGCTATGCGGTCAACGCGCCGACCGTCCGCATCGACGGGTTGACCATCGCCGGGAATTGAGTCTCGGCTGCAGATTGGATGGTATGGCGGGTGTCTGACGATCTGATCGGCAAATTTCGAATGCGGACGCAAACAACTGCGCTGCCGCCGGTCTTGGACCTGCATCGCGTCCTCAAACCCGATCCAGATTGACCGATCCGGGTGTGATCAACTCTGAATTTGCCAGACTCCGTCGCCGCGGCGGCAGACAGTGCCATTGGCCCGATGCTCCAGCCCGCCGAGAGTGACCGTTTGCCGGTATTCCCGACAATACCGCCCGACCGCATCCAAATATGTTCGCCACGGCGTCATCGTGCCCCAATGGCCGTTGTCCGGATTCCGCCAAATCTTGGTTTGCCCGGACGGCAGGGTTTCGAAAGCGATAAGCGACGCCCGTTTGGCCCGCCGTTGATCGCTTTGCGACAGATGAACCGCATAGCCGCCCTGTAAAATTCTGCCTTCGATCGTCGCGCCATTCGCCTTGACGGCGCCATCCTTGGGGATTCGGCCCAGAAGGCCGCCGGTCGCCGCATAGCCGAGTCCCTGCGCCGGCGCCAGCAGCACCGGTTCAGGTGCAGGCGCGGATGTGGCGCTGTCGCCCTCCGGCACCGTCTCGCAAC
>CAYYBI010000228.1:0-12430 GCA_964469835.1 uncultured Rhodospirillaceae bacterium | reverse complement strand
CGGCCAGGACAGGTCGGGCCGCTGTTCCAGCACGAAGGCGTGCGTCGATCCGGAATCGAACCAGACATCGACAACGTCGCGTACCTGCTCGTAATCGTCCGCGCTATAGTCATTGCCGAGAAAGCGCTGCGGATCGCTGCTGAACCACGCGTCGGCGCCTTCCTGCTCAAAGGCTTCCGCGACCCGCTCGGAAACATTGGCGTCACGCAACGGTTCACCGGTCTTTTTCTCGACAAATATCGGGATTGGAACACCCCAGGCGCGCTGGCGGGAGATGCACCAATCAGGCCGGGTCTCGATCATCGAATACAGCCGGTTGCGGCCCTGGGCCGGGTAAAATTCGGTCTGCTCGATCGCCGCAAGCGCGGTGTCGCGCAACCCGTTCGTCTCCATCGAAATGAACCATTGCGACGTGTTGCGGAAGATCAGCGGCGCCTTGGACCGCCATGAATGCGGATAGCTGTGGCGCAACCGGCCCTTGGCCAGCAACGCGCCGGCATCGATCAAGGCCTTGATGATCGGCCCGGTCGCATCGCCGGGCTTGCCGTCCGCGGTATAGACGCATTTGCCCGCGACCAGCGGCACATGATCGTAGAACACCCCGTCCTCGCCGACGGTTTCCGGCACTTCCAACCCGTGCCGGGACCCCAGCACGAAGTCGTCGGCGCCGTGGCCGGGCGCGATATGAACGAATCCGGTGCCGGTTTCGACGGTCACGAAACCGCCCGCCATCAACGGCACGTCATAGTCATAGCCTTGGCCTCGCCAGGGATGGGCACACACCGTCCCTGCCAGATCGGCGCCCTTCAGCTCGGCGACGACGTCATGTCCCTCGATGCCGGCTTCCTTGCAGACCTCTTCGAGCAGCGGCGCGGCGATAACGATAGTTTCACCCGGCTTGGCGAACCCCTCTTCCGTAGCGTCGGTGACCGCAATCACCAGATAATCGAAGTCGTCGCCATAGGCGACGCCGCGATTGCCCGGAATGGTCCAAGGGGTCGTGGTCCAGATCACCACGGCCGCACCCTCGAGCGACTTTTGCGGTGTCTCAACAACCGGGAACCGGACATGGATCGTGGGCGAGCTGACGTCTTGATACTCGACCTCGGCCTCCGCCAGCGCGGTCTTCTCGACCACCGACCACAGCACCGGCTTGGATCCGCGGAACAGCCCGCCATTGACCAGAAATTTGCCGATCTCGCGGGCGATCTGCGCTTCCGCGGAATAGGTCATGGTGGTGTAGGGATTCTGCCAGTCGCCGAACACGCCGAGACGCTTGAATTCCTCGCGCTGCACATCGATCCAATGTGCCGCGAATTCCCGGCATTCCTGGCGGAATTCGATGATCGGCACGTCGTCCTTGTCCTTGCCCGCCTCGCGATAGCGCTCCTCGATCTTCCATTCGATCGGCAGACCATGGCAGTCCCAACCGGGCACGTAGTTGGCGTCCTTGCCGAGCATTTGCTGCGTCCGGTTGATCACGTCCTTGAGGATCTTGTTGAGCGCGTGTCCAATATGCAGATGACCGTTGGCGTAGGGCGGACCGTCATGCAGCACGAAAGGCGGCCTGCCGGCCGACGCGGCCCGCAACCGCTTCCACAGGGCGATTCTTTCCCAGCGCGCCAGCAATTCAGGCTCGCGTTTCGGCAAACCGGCCTTCATGGGAAAGTCGGTCCGGGGCAGGTGGATCGTGTCCTTATAGTCCAACGTCATAGCGTGCTTTCCGGATGGCGGGCCATCCTATACGGCGGGGCTGCACGGTCAAGATATGCGGTCAAGACGCACCGGCCGCTCGGGTCCGGAGAATTCTCTCGGCCGCTGCGCAGTCCTTGGCAATCTGATCCTTCAAGGCGTCGAGCCCGTTGAATTTGCATTCCGGACGAATGAATTCAATTAGCGCCGCCCGCAGATGCTTGCCGTATATATCACGGTCGAATTTGAACAGGTGGATCTCGAACAGCAAACGCGTCCCGTCGACGGTTGGCCGGTTGCCGAGATTGGCGACCCCGTCGAACCACTCGACATCGGCGTCCTCGCCAAGCCCGGCACGCACCGCATAAACGCCGAGCGCCGGCCGGAGATATTCGCCCATCTGCAAGTTTGCGGTCGGGAAACCGATTGTCCGGCCGCGCTGGTCGCCCGGCTCGACCCGCCCTTCGATTTCGAACGGACGGCCAAGCAAGGCCGCCGCGTGGCCCGGCTTGCCGCCGACCAGATGTTCGCGGATCCGCGTAGAGGAATAGGTTTCCCCATCGGCCGATCCGACCGGCTGGACAACATTTACCGCGATGCCGGCCGGCTTGCCGGCGGCTTGCAGCATCTCCACATCACCCGCGCGGCGGTGGCCGTAGCGGAAATCGAAACCGACGGTTATCTGGCAGGGCGCCAGGCTATCGAGCAAAACTTGCTGGATAAAATCCGGCGCCGGGAGATGGGACATCGCCTTGTCGAACGTCAGCACCACCAACGCATCGACACCCAGCGCCTCCAGAAGAAAGGCCTTGCTCCGAAACGGGGTCAGGCGAAACGGCGGATCGTGGGGCGCAAAAAAACTGCGCGGATGAGGCTCGAATGTCAGCACCACCAGCGGCACGCTTAGCCGGCGGGCATCCTCCGCCGCGGCGCCGATGACCGCTTGGTGGCCGCGGTGGATGCCGTCGAAATTGCCCAGCACCACGACGCCGCCGCGGCAGTCGTCCGTGATGTCTTGAACCTTGCGGAAAACGCGCATTGGAATGGTTCCTCGTGCCCAGCGCCATCGGCTTGGCGGCGCGAGCATACAGCCGCGGCAACGTTTTTTACAGGTGTCCCGGCAATCCGTGCCACGGCCGGCCGCGCTAAGCCGCCCGGCGGTTCTTGCGGCGTGCGCGCGACGGTACCAGCAGCGTCGACACGCCCTCCACCACCGGCTTGCCCGCCACCGTGCACACGGACTTCGCAACGGCACGGCATTTTTCGGGATCGACTTCGCTGATGGTGACCTGGGTAGTGACCGTTTCGCCCGGCCGCACCGGCGCCAGGAACGTGACCTCCTGATTGAGGTAAATACACCCGGGCCCGGGCAGCTTGGTGCCAAGGACGGTCGAGATGAACACCGCGGTCAGCATGCCATGGGCAATTCGGCCCTTAAAGATCGATTCGCGGGCAAACTCTTCGTTCAGATGGAGCGGGTTATTATCGCCGGAGATGCCCGCGAAGATGACGATGTCCGTCTCGGTAATCGTCTTGGCGTAGGAAGCGGTCATGCCCACCGACAAATCCTCGATGAAATATCCGTGCAAATCGTCGTATTTACGCGCGGCGCTCATAAAGCGTTCCTTTTCGGTAATTTTCCCTGGTCCGGGCTGTCGGTGGAAATCCGGTCAACCGTCAAACATCTAATTGTTGCAATGCGCAATTTATACTGCGGCGCAATATAACCAAAGCTTTTCGGAACTGCAATCTCGGCAAATGCGCTCAGAGGATGCTCAGCTCCGCCGCAGCCCGCTTCGCCGCCCAACCAGCCGGCCGGCCAAGGCGGTCAGGATGATCAGCAGCATGAACACGGCGGCCCCGATGAACACGCCGTCGGGACGGCCGTGATCCATCAACCAGCCAAATAGCAACGGTGCAAGGCTTGCGCCGACCGCCATGCCGACGGAGAGAAATCCAAACGTCTTGCCCATTTCGCCGGGCGGGGTGATCGCCCGCACCATCATGTCGCGCGCCGGCTGTACCGTGCCGAAGGCGAGACCGGACAGCGACATTACGGCGACCAGCGCCACCGGCGGCAAATCGAAAATGACCGGTAGCAGGATTGCGCCGGCCGCGATAAGCAGGAAGACCGTCGCCACCATGTCATGTCGGCCGAAGCGGTCGGCCAGGAATCCACCGAGCAGGACGCCGAGCGCGCTGGCGAATAGGAACCCGGTCAGCGCCGCGTTGGCCACCGCGTAGCCGGTGCCGCGAAGGTCGATCAACGCATTGATGGTGAAGACATACACGCCGCTAGTCGTGAAGGTGATCACGCAGAAAAGCAGGAAGAAAATCAGCATGGCGGGTGTCAGCAACAGCGACCAACCGGTTTTGACGCCGCCTGCACCCTTCCCATCCTCCGGCGGCGTTCGGGCGGCGCCCCGCCGCCCCGGAGACGCCTGGGCCAGCGCGCCGCTGGACAGCGCAACTGCCACAAGCACGGCGAGCCCGGCCGCGCCGATGACGACCAGCGCAACCCGCCAATTCCAAAACGCCGCGAGCATACCCATGGTCAGCGGCGCGATGCTGCCGCCGAGAAAGCCTGAAAACGTATGAATACCAAAGGCGCGGCCGACCCGCTTTTCATCGACCGCCCCGGACATGATGGCGTAGTCCGCCGGATGGAACACGCTGTTGCCAATTCCCGCCAGCACAGCGAGCACCAAAAGAAGGCCGTAAACGTCGACAAATCCCATCAGCAGGATCGCCAACGCGTTGACGCCGAAGCCGAGCAACAGCGGCAGGCGGCCGCCAAACCGGTCGACGAGAAAGCCGACCGGCGCTTGTATGAGCCCGCCGATCAGATTGTACGCCGTCGCCGCGAGCCCGAGCGCGACATAGCTGACTTGAAATTCCTGTTGAATGAAGATGAACAGCGGCGGCAGGCACAACAGATAGAAGTGGCTGAAGAAATGTCCCGCCGACACCAGCGCGACCACCTTGGCATCGCCTCGCGGAACTGGCCGCACCGGCCCGGCGATCACCTCATCCGTCGGTGGCATCGCTTTCGCCCCGTTCCGCACGCCAGCGGCGCAAATCCTCCTCACGCCGCCGGTCGAGTTCCGGCAACAATTCTTCGCGGTAGGCCTCGCTGAATTTGCCCCACTGCGCAATTTCCTTCAGCGTGCGGTAGCAACCGAGACAAAACCCCGATTTCGGATCAATCTGACAGACAGCAATACACGGCGTTGTGGGATAGGGCGATTTCGACATTGTTTAGACCGCCCGCCGGAAATACCGCGTTGGCGCCTCGCCCAGATTGCGCCGGAACATGGCGGTAAAGGCGCTCGGACTGTCATATCCCATGTCCATCGCCACCGTGGTTACCGCGTCGCCGGCGGCGAGGCGCTCCAATGCCCGCAGCAGGCGGAGTTGCTGCCGCCAGGCGCGGAAGGACATGCCGGTTTCGGCGTCGAACAGGCGCGCGAGCGTGCGGCCGCTCGCTCCGGCCTGATGCGCCCAATGGTCTAGCCCGCGCTGATCCGACGGATCGGCCAGCAGCCCGTCGACGACCCGCCGCAGGCGCCGGTCCGACGGCATCGGCAGCGCCAGCGGCGCCACCGGCAGGATACGGATCTGATCCAGGATGACCGACATGAGCCTGTGTTCCGGACTGTTGGGTGAATAATCCTGCGCCGCATCGACGGCGGTCAGGACGAGTTCACGAAGAAGCGGCGTAACATGCAGCACACAGACCGCGGTGGGCAAGCCCGACCCGGCGTCCGGTTCGACATAGAGCGTCCGCATCGCCACCGGGCCGCGCGCCTCGATACGATGCTCGACGCCGCCCGGCAACCAGACCGCACGATGCGGCGGCACCACGAACGCGCCGCGCGCGGTTGTCACCGTCATGACGCCTTCGCTGGCGTAGACCAGCTGTGCCCTGCGGTGGCGGTGCGGCGGGATAACTTCGCCATCGGACAAGTCACGCCGGTAGGCGACAATTCGCTGCGGTAACCCCTCCAGCCGGTCCACTTCCGGGTTCAGATATTGGGTGGCCATCGCCTTCTTGTCCGGTTTGCGATTATTAATGGCGAATTATCGCAAGACCGCCGCTCGCATTCCAGGCCAAAATGAATTCGGATGTGGATGCGTTTTGGGGAGACGTGCAATGACCCGCGACCAAATCAATTTCTTCTTTCTTAATCTCGGGCATTTCTTCGATCATTTCTGCATTTTGATTTTCGCGACCGTGGCGGCGCTGCGCCTGACCACGGAGTGGAACATGACCTATGCGGAACTGATCCCCTATGCGACGCCCGCCTTCGTCGCCTTCGGCGTCTGCGCCATTCCGGCCGGCTGGCTCGCCGACAAATGGAGCCGCGAGGGCATGATGACGATTTTCTTCATCGGCATCGGCGGTAGCACGATCCTCACCGCGCTGGCCACGACACCGCTGCAAATCGGCGCCGGGCTCTTCGGGATCGGCGTATTCGCGGCGATCTACCATCCGGTCGGGCTCGCCATGGTGGTGCATGGCCGCAACAAGACCGGCATGCGGATCGCCATCAACGGCGTTTTCGGCAATATGGGGGTGGCCTGCGCCGCCTTGCTGACCGGATATTTAATCGATACCGCCGGATGGCAAGCCGCCTTTGTCGTACCGGGCGCTGTTTCGATCGGGCTGGGCATCGCCTACGGTCTGTTCGTCCATAATGGCCGCGCGCACCGCGCCGCCGAAGTGGCCAGTGGCGCCGCTGCCCAGAAAGCCGCGGCGGGGACGCTGGCGATCGACCGGTCGCTTCTGATCCGCACATTCGCGATCATCTTCTTTTCCACCGCGATCGGCGGCCTGATCTTTCAGAGCACGACCTTCTCGCTGCCCAAGGTGTTCGCCGAACGCCTGACCGATATCGCCGGTACGGCGACGCTGGTCGGCAGCTACGCGTTTCTGGTGTTCGCGCTCGCCGCCTTTGCGCAACTCGTCGTCGGCTATCTGGTCGACAACCATTCGGTCCGAACGGTCTTCGCCTTCGTCGCCGCGCTGCAGGCGGTATTCTTCGTCGTGATGATCCAGCTTACCGGTGTGTTCGCGCTGGTGATCTCGGTCGCCTTCATGCTGGTGGTGTTCGGGCAGATCCCGATCAATGACGTTCTGGTCGGCCGGATCGCCCGCAGCGAATGGCGCGCGCGGGCTTTTTCGTTCCGCTACATCATCACCTTCTCGGTCAGCGCAACCGCGGTGCCGCTGATCGCCTGGATCCATGCCCATTGGGGCTTCTCGGTACTGTTCGGCGTCATGGCGGTTGCCGCCACCCTGATCCTGGCCGCCGTGCTGCTGCTGCCGCGCACGGCCGTGGTTACCGGAAAGGCGCCCGCCGCCGCGGAATGAATCAAAGGCGCTAACCGCGCGGCGGCGCCAGCCGGTCGAGCCGCAACCGGTGGCGCGCATCGGTCAGCCGCCAGGCGCCGCCAAACACCGCCGCCAATACGCCGCAGGCGGTACCGCCGGCGATCAGAAAACTGATCACAAGCTGATATTTCACCGCGTCCACCGGGTCCACCCCGGCCAAGATTTGTCCCGTCATCATGCCGGGCAGCGAGACGATACCGGCCGCCGACATCGAGTTGACCATGGGGATCATCGCCGTGCGCATCGTGCCATGGGTGACCGAGCGCATCGCCTCGCCCCGGCTGTGCCCCAAGGCGAGCCGGGAATCGATGGTCACCCGCTCGCGCCATGCACCGGTGGTCAGGCTGTCCAGCCCGAGCGCGACGCCGGTCATGGTGTTGCCGAGGATCATCCCGAGCAGCGGGATCGCGTATCGCGGGTCGTACCAGGGATCGGGCCGCACCTGGCCGGTCAACGCAAAGATCGTCACGAGGAAGGATGCCATCAGCATGCTGGTGGTTCCCAGGCCGAAACCCCACCAGCCGCTGAACCGCCGTTCCTGACGCGCCATCGCTTCACGCCCGGCGAACAGTACCATCAGCACCGCGGCCGTAGCAGTCCAGAGCGGCGAGACCAACGCAAACAGCCATTGCAACACAAGTCCGATAAGCGACAACTGGACGACCATCCGCACCGCCGCGATGAGCAACCGCCGCTCCAGCCCGAGCTGCAGCCAGATCGACAAGCCGGCATTGATCAGCACCAGCGCCGCCGCCATCGCCACATCGCCGTAGTCCAGGGTGATGAAATCCTTCACTGTGCGGCCTCCTCGACGCATCCTTTTTCAATTCGGAAATGGCGGCCGCCAAGGCGCCGCGCCTGGCCCCGATCATGAGTCACCAGCAACACCGCGATGCCGTCGCTCACCTTTTCCCGCAGCACGCCCTCCACCGCCGCGGTCGCCGCGGGATCGAGGCCGGAGGTCGGTTCGTCGAGCAGCAGTACCCGCGGCATCTGCACAAAGGCGCGGGCAAGCGCGAGCCGCTGGCGCTCGCCCGTGGAAAGCCGGGAAACCGGCCAGCCGCCGCAGTCGGCCGGCAACGACAACCGCATGGCCAGCGGTGCGGCGATGTCCCAATCGGTGAAATGTGCATCAACCCGGTCGGCCCACCAGCCGGATTCCGCCGGCACATAGGTCACCATCCGCCGCCAGTCGGGCGCCGGCATCGCGTCGCGGTCCTGCCCATCGAGTTGGACATCGCCGCCATTGGGATCGAGATCCGCGATCGCGCGCAGGAACAAGGTCTTTCCGGAACCCGACGGCCCGGACAGGGTGATCATCTCGCCGTCGGACAGGTCGAGAAAGACCGGTTCCAGGCCCGGCCGCGTGAGGCCGCGAATTGTCAGCAAAAGGCGTCTCCATCCGGCGCTGGACCGGACAGCGCGCGCCTTAGGCCGCGTCCGGCACCTCCCGAATGAAGTAGATCATATCGAGCGGCGGCGGGGCTACTGTCGTCTGGCTCAACATGTCATGCACTTGGCCGCGGTGATGGGTCTGATGATTGAAGAAATGCTGGAGGATCACCCCATGCGGCGTCTGTTGTGGCTGCCCGGACGCATTGGCGTAGGATTTGACGCCGCCGAGCGAGTCCTCATCCTGCGCCGCCACATAGTCGAGAATGATCGCGTCCTGTTTCGACCGCTCGCGGCGCAACTCCTCGAAATCGGTGTAAAGCTCGGTGTCCAGCGGGTCGGTGATCAACTCCCCCACGCCGAGCCGCGACAGCCACATGCGATCGCACAACAGGATATGGTTGAGCGTGCGATGAATTGAACCGAAAAACGCTTCCCGCGCCGCTTTACGGTCGGCATCGGATAGATCGGCGCAGGCATCGTACAGGCGCCCATTGGCCCATTGATTGTACTGCGCAAAACGTTGGAAAAAGGCCAGCATCGCCGTCGCTCCTCGCTGTAATTCCTCCATTATGGTAGCCGTACACTCATCGGACCGAAACCGATCTTATTTCATCATGACTTGAAAAAAATTCATGATAGAATTCGAATTGATTGCAAAATAACGGCTTAGCATTGTGCAATTTCCCCATATGATACTGAACAATATTCAGGTCTGATGACCAAATCCCTGCCGCCAATCAACGCGTTGTATGCCTTCGAGGCAGCGGCGCGACACCTCAGCATCAGTCGGGCAGCCGAAGAACTCAATGTGACACCCTCCGCGGTGAGCCATCGAATTCGAGGGCTCGAGGCCCGTCTCGGCATCGCCCTCTTTCTCCGTAGCAGGCGGCAGCTGATGCTCAGCGATGCCGGACAGCGGCTCTACCCCGGGATTCGGGACGGGTTTGGACGCATTGCGGCGGCCCTGGCCGACCTCGACGGGCTGCAACGCCGCGGCGTTCTCACGGTCAGCATGCTGTCCACATTCGCCGGCCGTTGGTTCATTCCCCGATTGCCGCGGTTCCAGCGGGCGCACCCGGATATCGAGGTTCACATTTCCACCACGATGCGCCCGGTGTCGTTCGAACGCGACGGCGTCGACGTGGCGATCCGGTATGGCGGCGGGGACTGGCCGGGCTTGCAGGCCGACCGCTTGTTGGGCGAGGAAATCACGCCGGTCTGTCATCCCGCCCTGATTGACGGCGATCCACCGCTTCGCGATCCAGCCGATCTTGCCCATCACACGTTGCTGCACTCCGAAGCGCGTCCGGAAGATTGGGCGGTCTGGCTGAAGATCCAGGGTCACGAAGGGCTGAAGCCTGCCCAGACGGTCACTTTCGATACAACTAATTTTGCGCTGGAGGCCGCTCAACAGGGCGCCGGCGTGGCAATCGCGGCGATGGAGTTCGTCGCCGACGCCCTCGCCGATCGGCGGCTTGCCGTCCCATTCGGGCATCCGGTAAAGCAGGATCAGGCCTACTATTTTGTCTGCCCCGCCGACTGGGCCGACCGTCCCAAGATCGCGGCGCTCAGGACATGGCTCGAGCAGGAGACCACTGCCGCGCGATAGTTCCCCCGCCGCGACAAAAAAACACTTGCGGCGTCTCCTTGAAATGCGTACCAAGTCGGTCCAAATTAATACCGAACTAAATTTGTACGGTATGTGGGCGCGGCACAGCGCCCGGCAACGGGGGAGTTTCACAGGTGATCCGACTGAGCCGAATGACCGATTACGGCGTCGTCGTCATGTCCCAGATCAACCAGAATCCCGGCGGCGTGACGACCGCGCCGGATCTGGCGCACGCCACCGGCCTGCCCGCGCCGACCGTCAGCAAACTGCTCAAACAACTCGCGAAATCGGGCCTTCTGGATTCCCATCGGGGCGTCCATGGCGGCTATGCGTTGAGCCGCGCGCTCGAAGACATCACCGCCATGGAGATCATCGAGGCGCTCGACGGCCCGGTCGCCCTGACCGATTGCGTCGAAGGCGCCGAGGATGCCTGCAACGTGGAATCGCTGTGCCCGATGCGCGGCGGCTGGGACAAGGTGAATACGGCCATCCGGCGGGCGCTGCAGGAGGTGACCCTGGCTGAACTATGCCCGTCGCGCGATTACATTGCCGATGCGCCGCCGGCCCGCACCAAGAAGAAAAGAACGGCAAGCCAGGGGGGTCAATAGGATGGCTGCAACCGCGGAAACCGTCGAAAAGGTCAAATCCGTCGGCGACAAGTACAAATATGGCTTCGTTACCGACATCGACCTCGACTATGCCCCGAAAGGGCTGAACGAAGATATCGTCCGCTTCATCTCGGCCAAAAAGAACGAGCCGGAATGGCTGCTCGAATGGCGGCTCAAGGCCTTCGACCATTGGCTGAAAATGCCGGAGCCGGAATGGGCCAAGGTGGAATTCCCGGCGATCGATTATCAGGACGCCTACTATTACGCGGCGCCGAAATCGGATGAGGACAAGCCGAAATCGCTCGATGAGGTCGACCCGAAACTGCTGGAGACCTACGCGAAGCTGGGCATTCCGCTAAAGGAACAGGAAATGCTGGCTGGCGTCGCCGTCGATGCGGTCTTCGACAGCGTTTCGGTCGCCACGACCTATAAAGGGAAACTCGAGGAACAGGGCATCATCTTCTGTTCGATTTCGGAGGCGGTGCAGAAGCACCCCGAGCTGGTGCGAAAGTATCTCGGGTCCGTGGTGCCCTATGGCGACAACAAGCATGCGTGTCTGAATTCGGCCGTGTTCACCGATGGGTCCTTCGTCTATATCCCGAAGGGCGTGCGCTGCCCAATGGAGCTCAGCACCTATTTCCGCATCAACGCGGAGAATACCGGCCAGTTCGAACGCACGCTGATCATCGCCGACGAGGGCTCCTATGTGAGCTATCTCGAAGGCTGCACCGCGCCGATGCGCGATGAGAACCAGCTTCATGCGGCGGTTGTCGAGTTGATCACATTGGATGATGCCGAGATCAAATATTCGACCGTGCAGAACTGGTATCCGGGTGACGAGAACGGCCTCGGCGGGATCTACAACTTCGTCACCAAGCGGGGCGCCTGCCGCGGCCGCAACTCAAAAATTTCCTGGACCCAGGTGGAAACGGGTTCGGCGATCACCTGGAAATATCCGAGCTGCATCCTGGAGGGCGATAATTCTGTCGGCGAGTTTTATTCGGTCGCCATCACCAACAACATGCAGCAGGCCGACACCGGCACCAAGATGATCCACATCGGCCGCAACACGAGCTCGACCATCATCGCCAAGGGAATCGCCGCCGGCCGCTCCGACAGCACCTATCGCGGACAGGTCAAGGTGATGCCCAAGGCGGAAGGCGCGCGCAACTACACGCAGTGCGACAGCCTGCTGGTCGGCGACCGCTGCGGCGCGCACACCGTGCCCTATATCGAGGCGCGCAACCGATCGGCGCGGGTCGAACACGAGGCCACGACATCGAAAATCAGCGACGACCAGCTTTTCTATTGCCGGCAGCGCGGCCTGTCGGACGAGGAAGCGATCGCCCTTATTGTCAACGGTTTCTGCAAGGAAGTGTTGCAGCAATTGCCGATGGAGTTCGCGGTGGAAGCCCAGAAACTAGTCGGCATCAGCCTGGAGGGCAGCGTCGGCTGAGCCGGACCCGCCAAGAAGAAAACCTGAGCCAAAAATCACGAAGGCACGACACGATGACCCGTCTGCTCGACATCAAGAACCTCCGCGCCGGTATCGGCGGCAAGGAAATCCTCAAGGGACTCGACCTGACGATCGGGGCCGGCGAAGTACACGCGATCATGGGCCCGAACGGTACCGGCAAGAGCACGCTGTCCTATGTGCTGGCCGGCCGCGAGGGCTATGAGGTGACCTCCGGCAAAGTCCTGTACAAGGGCAAGGACCTACTCGACCTGGAA